>JBAVMD010000484.1:0-11667 GCA_049689695.1 Chitinophagaceae bacterium
CCATCTTCCTCTTCATCGTCAGTATCGCTTGCAGAAAGAATTGATCTTTCCCTGGTCAATGGCTGACCTTCTGCATCTGCTCCCAGCAAACAAATGGTAAGCCTGCCGTTTTCAAGCCCGATCGCAACCGCCAGCTTTGCAGGATTGCGCGATAAAATAGCATTCAGGTTTTTTTCTACATCCACTAAAACAACCAGCGCTGAATTGTCAACATCAAAAGGAAGGCTTGCTTTATTGCTCTCGAGCATTGCCTTGAACTCTCCGGACATCGCTTTGATGTCCTGGTAACTTGTAATTGCCATGTTTAAAAGATTTAGGTTAGAGAATATAATTTTGCTGCAACCCTGATCTTAGTATCAGAAACCTTGTGGCTATGAAGTTTGAGTATTTATTTAACCTGGGTCACCGTTTTTTAACCCATCTATCGGTAGTGGTTTACCTATTAATGAAAAGGGAATATTCAGGAATTTTTTACCCTGATGTGATATTAATGCAGAAGTATTTTGTTATTACTGAACTGAAGGGGGCATCTTATCTACCCAAAGATCTTTGTATTCTTCTTTCCATTCTCTCTTCCACCTTCTATGGCTCCACAGCCACATATCGGGCGATTTGCGAATGGCATCTTCAAGATAACGGGCGAATTTTACTGTTAGTTCACCTTCCTGTGTTGCAGAAGGGTTTTCTTCAATGAAAGTAAATTCTGCATAATAGTGCCCGCGCCTGGGCTTTTGAATATTGCAGAAAAAAACAGGAAGGTTGCTGAGGCGGGCGCCTTTTTCAGGACCGGTTACAAAAGCAGTAGGCCGGTTGAAAAAATTTAACCAGTACGACTTGGTTGGATCAGATGGACTTTGATCGGCCGCAAAAGTGAGCATATATTTTTCTGCACGATGCTTCACCAACCCTGAAATAAATGCACGTGGTGGAGTGGCCGGTATTAATGCGGTGCCACCCTTTGTGCGGAATTTGTAAAATATTTTATCAACTGCTTTGCTTTTGATAGGCATGTAAATAACCACGAAGCGGTACAACAATTCCCGGGAGGCCGCATAATTGGCCCACTCCCAATTAAACAAATGTCCCAGGTGCACCTGTGCAGCGCGGCCGGTTCTTTCATATACTGCATTTACCATATCCCAGTTACCTTTTACACGGCTTCGCAGAAAAGTTTCACTGGCAGAGATAAGCTTGATGATCTCTACGAACGTATCGAGAAAATTGCGGTAGAATTTTTTTGCGATCTCTTTGCGCTCTGCTTCTGTTTTTTCAGGGAAGGCAATAAGTAAATTCTGCATTATTACTTTCCTGCGGTAGCCAAACACATAATACATAAGCACATAAACACCGTCGCTCAACAAATACAAAACCGGCATTGGCAACAATGAAAATATATATAGTAAACCGTAGAGGAAATAATACATTAAGCGTTTGTTGTTTGTAGTTCTTCGTTGTGTCTATTTTAAATTTCAATAATGACCAATGACTTATTGACCTAATGACCTATTCCTATGCATTGATCCATTTTTTAGCTTCCTGCTCCACATGGCTGATCTCTATCGTAACACCGAACTTATTTTTTAAATGCCTTGCCAATGCTTCTGCTGCATACACACTGCGGTGCTGGCCTCCTGTACAACCAAAGCTCACCATCAGATTAGCGAAGCCACGCCTCAGGTAATCTTCTACAGTAATGTCCACTACATCGAACACGCTGTTCAGGAACTCGGGCATACGCGTTTGCTGTTCCAGGAAATCCTTTACCTCTTTATCTTTTCCATGAAACGGTTTGTATTCATCGAGCCTGCCTGGATTCAGTATGCCGCGGCAATCAAAAACATAACCTCCGCCATTGCCGCTGATATCCTGCGGGATTCCTTTTTTATAGCTAAAGCTGTTGATCTGAACAATTAAGGGCGTTTGTTCGTTTGCTTTTAAAGGAGTGAACCGTTCAATGATCTCATCTGAAACACAGATGTCCAGCACTCTCCTGAATTCAGGCACAGAAATACCTACATTCTGGTTCTCGATAAATTCTTTTACATTCTTCAACGCCATTGGAATGCTTGTGAGAAACTGTGCCTTGCGCTCGAACAAACCGCGGAATCCATACGCTCCCAATACCTGCAACAGGCGTATCAATACATAACCATTATACTGGCTTTGGAAAATGTTTCGGTCAACCGGCTGGCCGATAATGTTCTCGAACTCGTCCATATAATCCACCAGCAGGTTCTGCTTCCATTCATCAGGCAGATTAGCCCGTGCCTGCCACAGCATACTGGCCACATCGTACTGAGGCGCTCCCTTCATGCCGCCCTGATAATCGATAAAATGCACCTGCCCAGATCCATCCACCAGAATGTTCCGGCTTTGGAAATCACGGAACATAAAATATTTGTATTCAGTGTGTGTGAGGTAGGAACTCAAAGCCTCAAAGTCATCTATCAGCTTTTGTTTATCGTACGGCTTGCGCAATGCATCTAAAAAATAATATTTGAAGTACAGCAGATCGGCCATGATGGCCTGCCTGCCAAATTCTTTATTGGTAAGGCATTGGTTATAATCCAATCCATCATCAGCGGTAACCTGCAGTTTGGCCAGTTGCTGAAGACTTTGCCTGAATAAGGCATACACCTCATCGCTCAAGCCTAATGATTCCAACTTGTTGAGCAGCGAAACATCGCCAAAGTCTTCCTGCAGGTAAATAGTAACCTCATCGTTTACCGCGTACACTTTAGGTGTAGGCAATTGTTTTTCTGCAAAATGATTTGAAAAGTAAATGAAGGCTTCATTCTCTTTTATGTTGGCGCCGATGGTGGCGATCATAGAACCGCCCTGCTGCTCGTGGATACGGAAATAACGCCGGTCGCTGCCGGACTGTGGCAACAGGTCAACGGAAGCTGCCGGTTGGCCCTTCCATTGTTCATATAACTGCCTGATTGCATCGCTCACTGTTTGCATATTCTGGATTTGATGCGAATTTCACGCAAAGACAGCAAAGAAACATAAAGGCGCCAATGTTATCTTATAACAGCTTCATCTTTGCTGTTTTTGCGGCTTAGCGTGAAACAATTAAAGAAATAGTTTTTCAGCCACAGCTACAGAGTCTGGCTTGCCAACATCCACCAGCTTGTCGCCGGTATGATCATAACCCATGATGGCATGATCGGCTGCAAGGTCCAGGTAAACATCCACCAGCGAAAACTTTCCTTCCTGCTTTATCAGCGGAAATATTTCCGGCTCAAAGATCACCACGCAACTGTAAGCTTTAGGGATGAAAATTTCTTTTTCGATAGAAATTCTTTCTTCACCTGTGCTGTTGTTCCTCCATCCGCAAAGCCTCGATTCATTATCAAACAAAAAATTGCGCGAAGTTTTCCGGTCGGTTACCGCAAACGATACCAGGGGTTTGTGCTGATGATGAAACTGCAGCAGTTTATTGATATCAAGGTCAGTAAGAATGTCTACGTTAATGGTAAGAAAGGGTTCGTCTTTATCGAAAAAGACCTGCGCTTTTTTGAGTCCGCCACCTGTTTCCAGCACCACGTCCGATTCATCGCTGATGATCACCTCGCTGCCCCAGCCATTGTTCTGTTGAACAGCCGCCATGATCTGATCTGGGAAATGATGCACGTTCACTATCACTTCGCGAATGCCGAATTGCTGCAGGTATTCGATATTATGCTGTAATAAAGATTTGCCGTTTACTAATGCCAGGGCCTTGGGATGCTTGTCTGTCCATGGCTTGAAGCGCGTGCCGAGACCTGCTGAAAAGATCATTGCCTTCATATTACAGATATAGGGATTTTATATTGATTTTGATGAGAAGAAGAAGCACGGATTATTATTTGGTTGTTGGAGGTTTGAGTTCTTGGGATTAAAGGATTTCACGGATGTTTACTATCGGCATCGTTCCCTTCCTCCCTACTCACCACTCACCACTCCCTACTCCCTACAACACAATATTCTGGACCAACTCGCTCTTGCCCGGGTAATCAGTATTGAAATGCAGGCCGCGGCTTTCGTGCCGGAACTGGGCGCATTTTACAATCAGGAAACCAACGGTGATCATGTTGCGCAGCTCGCACAGTTGCGGTGAAAGCGTGCTTGCCTGGTACAAGGCTTCTGTTTCTTCCCATAAAAGATCGATCCGTTTTATGGCCCTTTCCAGGCGCACATCGGCACGCACAATGCCTACATAGTCGCTCATTACCTGCTGCAATTCTTTAAGGCTTTGGGTAATCAGGATCATTTCTTTGGGCTCTCGTGTGCCGGCGGCGTTCCAGTCGGGAACGGCGGCCCCCTCCCGGTCTGTCCCGGTGGGGGAGGCCGGGAGAGGGTCATCGATTAATTTTTGCACGTCGATGAAGCATCGATGCGCGAATACCATTGCTTCCAGCAATGAATTGCTTGCAAGGCGGTTGGCGCCGTGAAGCCCGGTGCTGGCGCATTCTCCGCAGGCATATAATTTACGGATGGATGTTCTGCCCCATTCATCGGTTTTGATTCCACCGCAACTATAGTGTGCAGCGGGGGCAACGGGTATCAGTTGTGTGGCCACGTCTATGCCTATTGAACGGCACTTCTCATAAATATTCGGGAAATGCTCCACAAATTTCGTCATATCCATGTGCCGGCAGTCGAGGTACACATGTTCCGTACCGGTGATCTTCATTTCGCTATCGATAGCCCTTGCCACAATATCGCGGGGCGCAAGATCAAGGCGGGCATCATATCTTTCCATGAAGGCCTCGCCATTCTTGTTGCGCAGAATGCCGCCATCGCCACGCACGGCTTCTGTTATTAAAAAAGATTGTCCGCGCACACCCGGTTCATACAAAGCCGTTGGATGAAATTGTATGAACTCCATGTTCTCAATGCGGCCCTTGGCACGATAAACCATAGCAACCCCATCACCGGTGGCAATGTAAGGGTTGGTAGTAGACCGATACACCTGTCCATTGCCTCCGCTTGCCAGTAAAATATAAGAAGAAAGTATTTTTTCGATCTGGTTGTTCTGCAGGTTTAGTGCATACACGCCATAGCATTCGATATCCGGTGCAGACTTGGTGACCAGGTACCCAAGGTGATGTTGCGTGATGATGTCTACCACAAAGCAATGCTTGATGATCTCGATGTTTTTGAACGATGCGATCTTATCTACCAGCGCCCGCTCCATTTCTTTACCCGTAACATCTTTGTGATGCAGGATGCGGAACTCACTATGGCCGCCTTCTTTACCCAGCTTGAAATCACCATCGGTCTCTTTATCAAACTGCGCACCCCATTGAATGATCTCCCGGATGCGCTCCACGCCTTCTTTTACAACTATCTCCACAATGTGTGGATTGCAGAGGCCATCTCCCGCTATCAGGGTGTCTTCTATGTGTTTTTCAAAGCTGTCGTTCGACTGGTCCATTACTCCCGCTATGCCGCCCTGCGCATATTTGGTGTTGGTTTCATCGGTTGCAGCTTTGGTAACGATCAACACTTTTTTATCGGGATATCGCTCCGCCGTTTTTACGGCAAAGGTTAGACCTGCAATGCCCGAGCCGATCACTAAAAAATCAGTTTGTATCATGTGCGTTACGAGCGTTGTTTTTATCAGTTTGAAAATATCTTATATGCCTGGCTGCGCCTGTCACCAGCATGAACTGCGCAAAAGCATACGTGAACATGATCACGATGCCGGCCATTGGAAAACCCATGTAAAATTTATTGATGGCCAGCGTAGAATCGGAAATAACAAACAGCAAAGCGCCGGCAAGGCAAATGATCCCCGGCCTGGCATAAAGGTTTCTGAATGCATGCACCACGCTTAGGAGCATGGCGCAAAGAACAAATGCGTATGCTGTTACAGGAATTTTTAATTCATCCAGGTAAGGAAGGAGAATGTAGATGAGGGTGCTGCCGTAAATGGCGGTGGCGATGATCCAGAATAAGCGGAGAGGTGGCCGAGAGGCTTCGCCTTTTTCATACTCAGGGCCTCTTGTGCTTAAAAAAGGCGAAGCCTCTTGAGGACCCTTTCGCGAACCCTCTTTCCTCAACCTCATAAAAGCCACTATATAAAACACATGCGCAACCAAAAAGCTTCCCAATCCCAGCATAAAAAAAATCGCTCCCTTATCTTCAAATAAAAGAAACACATCTCCTGCCAGTGAAAACAACAAAGCGCCTGCAAACAAAAAAGAAACCCCTGAGGCACCGGCCTGCTGAACAAACCAGATCAGCAGGCAGAGAACAATCAGGGGCTTTGAAATATATCTAACCTCATTCCACTGGAAGTAAATAGCAGCCAGGTCTGCCGCAACAGCTAACCCGAACAACCATAACCAGGGAGTAGGCTTCATTATAGATTAATACTCGATGGTAAATGCAAATTGTTCCGGCTTGGTAAAGATGTCCATCAGGTTATTGCGGAGTGTGACCGTTCTTTTATCATCTGATAATTTAGCCTTGGGATTATCTACTCTTTTTGCAGGACGGGGAAGCTTATAAGTAATGTTGTACAGCACTTCTATTCCCATTTCTGCGCCTTGTTTCATTTCCGCCATCTTGGGATTATCCTGCAGCTTCTTCAGCTTTTCGGCGTTAACTGTTTTTTTGATAAGGCCATTGCTTACGTTGTAATCAAAAATGCCCATCAACTGGTCAAGCTCGGGTGATTCCGAAGGTTGGTCAAGGCCGGGTTGCTCTTTGCTTCCCATAGCATCTTTCATGATGTTGCCAAAGCCTATTCCGCCATCGCTGATGGCTGCGTTCAATTGCTGAAGTCTTTCCAGGCTGTTGAAAGGATATTGCATCCTTATTTTAAACTCTTTTTCTGCCAGGTTCATTTTCACAAACACCTTACCGTCGCGCATCAGTTGTTTCTGCTGGGCAGTGAGGTTTTTGGCAGTGTCTACAATATCCTTGAGGTTAATAACGCTATCGATCTTTTCGTCTTTCTTTTTATCGAACTCTTCGCCACCCATAGCCTGCATCATGTCTATCAGCTGGGCCATATCCATAGAAGTGGAAAGCTCACCGCTTCCATTTTCTTTAATATTCACTTCTTCGTTGATCTCAAGGCAGGAAGCAAAGAACACACAACCTACCGCTACAAGAAACAATTTCAACATTCTCATGATAGTAAATTTTTGAACCGGCAAATTAGCTATTTTCTTTCACTGCCGGGAGTCCCGGGGTATTGATGTTTATTGCGGCGCTAAGCTTGCTGCGCCTCGTCTACCTCCGCCTTGTAAAAAACCCTGAAAGTATGAGAGTGTCCCGGGCGCAAAGTTATCAGGCCAATGCCATTGTTAAAGCTGTCAGGCGCGCTGCTGATGTTCTCGATAGCGATGCTTTCCCGGTGATCCGGAATAAAAATTTGCAGGTAGGGATATCCCGAAGCGGGAAAGAACGAAATAAGCAGGTTGTTTGCGGGATTCCGGAGCATGCATGCAGGCTGCGTATCGGTGGTTTCCAGCACAAAGCAGTTGTCTAATTGTATATCCGCTATGGGGGCAGGTTGATTGAAAGCATTAAATGGTATGAACGTTCCTGTAGGGATAAGCTTTTCATCAAATTCCAGCATAGCTTTCGATTCAAAAAACAATTCCCAGTTGTTGGCCTTGCCGCCAAGCTTAAAGTAGGGATGCCAGCCGTCTGCAATGGGGATGTTCACGTTATCGAGATTGGTTATAACAGTTTCTACCTCCAGCACTCCCTCAGCATACAATGCATATTTTACCTGGCAACTGTATTGAAAAGGATATCCGGCATCATAGCCTGAATAAGTATGTTTTAAAGTAACGGCAGCCGAGGAATCGTCAGAAAACTCATCTACCACATTAAAGGTCTGATCGAACAGCAATCCGTGCAGTGCAGTGCCATCGCTGAACATTCGCTGCACCTGGAACTCTTCTTCATTAAAGCGATACCGCCCTTTAGCCAGCCTGCACACCCAGGGAGAAAGCTTTGCCGATCTGAAGTAATGTGTGACCTGGCCTTTCACGGGTTTATCGAGCGGATAATTCTCTATGATGTTAAATGGTTTTCCATTTACCGGGACCATAAATTCGTGCAGCAATGCGCCAGCTTCCGGTATAATGGTAATACCGGTGGAATGATT
Source organism: Chitinophagaceae bacterium (assembly GCA_049689695.1). Classification (GTDB taxonomy): domain Bacteria; phylum Bacteroidota; class Bacteroidia; order Chitinophagales; family Chitinophagaceae; genus DASPKM01. Next base: position 8,117 of record JBAVMD010000484.1, read on the forward strand.
ATTGTCGATCAAATGAATAAGCGTGATATTATTGAGCACGGTGCGGGATACCTGGAACGACATAGCTGATTTTATACGATTTTTAGAGATAAGTCATACATTCATTTATGGTCTTTACTATCAACCAGCAATTTAATGAATTGTTTGGCAGGCAGCCTGTGCTGTTTGCCGCACCGGGCCGCGTAAACCTGATTGGTGAGCACACCGACTACAATGAAGGTTTTGTGCTGCCGGGCGCTATCGACAAAAGGATCTATGTAGGTATTCATAAGAACGATACGCGGCAGATAAATGCATTTGGATTGCAGTATGGCGAACAGTTTACGCTTTCGCTGGACGATCTGCAGCCGCGCAAAGACTGGGTGTCGTACCTGGCGGGCATGGCCTTTCATTTACAAAAGGATGGTTATGAATTAGGCGGAGTAGATGTAGTGATAGGTGGCGATGTGCCAACAGGCGGCGGACTCAGCTCATCTGCAGCGGTGTGCTCTGCATTTGGTTTTGCACTGAACGATATGTTCTGCTTGGGATTGAGCCGGATGGACCTTGCGTTGTTAGGGCAAAGAACGGAACATACGTTTGCGGGAGTTAAGACCGGTATTATGGACCAGTTTGCAAGCCTTCATGGCAAAGAAGATCATGTGATGAAGCTGGATTGCAGGAGCATGGAGTATGAATACATTCCTTTCGATTATCATGATTATAAGATTGTGCTGGTAAATACAATGGTGAGCCATTCACTGGCTTCATCAGAATACAATACTCGCCGGCAGCAGTGTGAAGAAGGTGTATCGATCCTGAAAAAACATTATCCTGAAATAAAATCACTGCGCGATGTAGATATAGAAATGCTGGATAAGCACAAAGAGGAATTGCCCGAGGTGATCTATAAGCGCTGTGCCTATGTGATCAATGAGAACAACAGGCTGCTGAAAGGCTGCGAGGTATTGCAGCGGCACGACCTGCAGGCATTTGGCCAGCTGATGTACCAATCGCACGAAGGCCTGAGCAAATATTACGAGGTAAGTTGCCCTGAGCTGGATTTTTTAGCGGAACAGGCTAAGGACATGGATTATGTGGCTGGGGCGCGCATGATGGGTGGAGGCTTTGGCGGATGCACCATTAATCTTGTAAGAACAGAAGCAGTAAATAAATTCACCGTGCTGATGCAGCAGCGGTATGAAAACGAGTTTGGAAAAACGCCGGATGTGTATGTGACCCAGATTGAGGATGGGGCGAAGAAGATCAGCAACACTTTATAATGTGAAAATGTGAAAATAGCTCAATGGCTCAATGAACAGCCGGTTCATAATTTGAAAATGTGAAAATTGCTTAATGGCTCAATGAACAGCCGGTTCATAATTTGAAAATGTGAAAATTGCTCAATGGCTCAATGAAGCCGGTTGTTGATTGAGCTATTGAGCTATTTTACATTCTCTATCTATCCATCTTTCGTGATCGCTTATTTGATCGCTTTTTCTTTCAGCCTTTAATGAAGAGCAATAGGCAAAAGCCAAGGCACAACTGGCCTTAGCGTGGCGTTGCTATGGGGATACCATACGTATATCAAAGCTCAGCCATATAGCCATAACGGTGAATGAACGAAGGATGAACGGTGGATGCGGCGAGTTACCATAGATTATTAGTAGATTTAGGTAAGGGTTGCCGTAATGCCGGAATACCTGCAAAACGGCGGCTATTTTTCATAAAACTCAAATTATTATGGCCAGAGGACTCGGTTTACTTGTTACAGGAATCCAGGGCGGATTAGGAAAGCAGATTGTAGTGAAGCACTATAGCTATGGAGTGGTGGTAACCAAGTTTCCTGACATGAGCAGTATTAAGCCCAGCGAGCTGCAAAAAGAAAAGCGATCTGTTTTTAGCGAAGCGGTAGCTTATGCAAGAAGCATTCTGCGCGATCCGGTGCAGAAGGCGGCGTATAAGAAGAAGATCAAGAAGGGGCAGACTGTTTACCACGCGGCTATTAGGGAGTTTCTGGCGAAGAAGGCTTAGTGTGGTAAGGCACAAGGGGTTGTTGCTATGGTTAGTGGTTTGCTTTTACTTTTTTTATTTGCTTTCGCTTTTTGGCGAGTTGGCGTTGTTTGCGTTCATTGGTTAAAAAAATATTACACTTTGTGCCTGTGGATAATAATCGTAAACAAGAATTCTGCAAAGCTTTTGGACGACACTTTCGAAAATTAAGAGAGGAAAAAGGGTATGGCATGAGGGAGTTTGCAAAGATGGCAGAGATTGAGTATAGTCAGCTGAGTAAGATTGAAAGGGGTGTTACTAATCCTACTATAAGCACAGTGCTGGTTCTTGCAAATGCATTAGGTGCTTCGCATCATGAATTATTTAATTTTAAGTTTCCAGCCAGACAGTCAAAGGAGAAGCTTTAGCTAACTATAAATCAGGCCTTTTAATATCTATCTTTTTTATTTCTTTATCGAAATCGCTTTCAAAGTTTTTGTCCTGTGTTACCCTAAATTTTTCATATTCAACTTCTGCTAATGTTAGGGCCACCTCATGGCTAACCATACCCGCATCTTTCAATATCTGGTATTCATTGAATTTAAGAAATCCATCCAATTTGTTTATCCAATCAGCCATTTTCATTGGTATCCGGCGGGCAGCCTGATTTTCTGCATAATCAAGATACATTGAAACAATCCGTTCAAGTTCTTTAATCTCATTTTCACTCAAGTAGTTTTTTGCTACGGCAATATCTGATTTTAGAATTTTACCGTGCGGGGCATTCTTAAAAGTTTGCAGACCCATATTTGCTTTATTAGCGTCTGCCCGCTCAGCGATGATCTGCGCTGCTGTTTTACCTGTTATAGCCCAATGTAATTTGTTCTGAACAGTTTTGAAGAATGTATAAGTTGTTTCAGAGTCTTTACTGTAGTCAATACTGCACTGCTCATAGATGTCAGTTATCTTCAAATAAAAGCGCCTTTCGCTTGCGCGGATTTCCCGGATTCTCTCAAGAAGCTCATCAAAATAGTCTTTGCCAAACCGGCTACCATATTTCAAACGTTCATCATCTAATACAAACCCTTTGACTATAAATTGTTTAAGTGTTTTTGTAGACCATATACGGAATTGAGTAGCTTGAAAGCTGTTAACTCTGTAGCCCACGGCTATTATGGCATCGAGATTATAATACCTGGTATTGTAAGTTTTTCCGTCTTGGGCAGTATGTGCAAAATTTGCACATACTGAATTCTCATCCAGTTCTTTTTCTGCAAAAATGTTTTGCAAGTGCTTGGTAATAACTGTTCTATCTACGTTAAATAGCTCTGCCAGCCGCTTTTGGCTTAGCCAAAAGGTTTCTCCCAAAAAAATCACCTCCACCTTTATATTTCCTTGCAATGAAGTATAAAGGATGATTTCCGACGTACTTGTATTGTTTTCAATCATGTTATCTTAACAATCATTCTAAAAAAATCCATTATTCTGCAAATAACTCTTTTTTCATAAGATTTGATTCTGATTGCGGTATTCGGTTATGTGTTATTACTACGGTGGCTGAGAGCCAGATGCTGAGTTGC
>JBAVMD010000485.1:0-4272 GCA_049689695.1 Chitinophagaceae bacterium
CCTTATAGTAATTGGCTTTTGTAAGATCACCCAGCTTAGTATATGAGTAAAACAGATTGAACAAGGCTTCCTGCTTGTGCGGCGTATTCGGAAAACGGTTCAGTAATTTTTCATAAGTTTCTACGGAAAGCGTATGATCTTCCAGCTTTTCATAATAGGCTCTTCCCAATTCCATATAAGCATTCTCAAGGCTATCGTTAGATAGCTTCAGCTTATCGGTGGTCAAGGGCAGGTTGCTGCTCAGTGCGTCGTAAGATAATTCCGTGATCGTATTATTTGAACCCGGAGTAAGGCTGGTACCTACCTTATTATCGCTTAGCTGTTTGGTGACCCCAAACTGGTTGATGGCCGATTGCCTTCTCCAATTATCTACGTTAGGACGATTGCCCCATTTAGACCTGAACTCAGTAAATCCTTTTGCTTTTTGCGATGCGTTGCTAAAATACCATTCGCCCTTGGGCGCATTGGTAAACAGTTGCGCGGCCTGCGACTGGTTGGCCAGCGGATTGTTCAGCGAAGCGGCGGTGGGTTCATCTTCTTTCAGGCCCTGTTCTTTACGAAGCTGCCTCACTAATTTTTTCACGAATGCTTCCCTTTCCTGGTCGGGCATTCCCGCAACGCGCTGAAGACTGTCCTGACGGTAAATGATACCTGCAGGACTAACTAAAAAACCAAGCATTTCCTTGCGCTGGTTAAAAGCGGCAAGATCAGCCGGGTTGCCGGCTGCATTAACGCTGTCGTAATAATTTCTTGCAGACTGATAATCCTTTTGCTGAAATGCGAGATCAGCCAGTTGGAGGAACGACCGGTTGCGCTGCTCCGCATTATCAGATGAATATTGCGTGCTCTTCAGCAACAATGCCTGGGCGCCGGGAATATTTTTACGCTCCAATTCCATTTGAGCGGCGGCATAATAAATAATGTCGCGGTAATTTTCATACTTCTCCTTACGCGCCATCTTCAGCAGCTCGTTGATATTTTCCTGGATGTTGTTCTTTTCAGATTGTTGCTGGCGAATGGAGTTGAGGCGCGCAAATACTTCCATTACCGGATCGTAAGTATGTTTTATAGCGCGTTCATAGAATTTATTAGCTAAGGCATGTTGGGATGAACGATCGTATAGCTGTGCGATGAGGTATTCCCATCTTGCGCGCTCGCCATTATCGCCTGCTGTTTCCAGCGCTTTTTCAAGATAGAAAGCTGAGCTGTCGTAAATATTTTGTTTATAGAACCAATGTGCCTGCACTTCTGCAAGCTCTGGCTTAAGACGTGAAGGGAAATTGGGATCAGCCTTTAAGATCTCTATCAGGCCGGCCGCTTCAGGCATTTCATCCTTTGCGAGGGACGTTCTGATCTGCCAGATAAAAGATTCGTTGCGGCTCGGGGCGCGGGTAAGTGCTTTTTTCACAATGCCACGGTCTTCTTTGGTAGCTATCGAAAAAGCGCTGCCGTCTTCGTTGCTGTTGCTGCCGATCACTTTATCATACCCATCCTTTTCCTTGGGGGCAAAAGCGTAGTTGATGTATTGAAAAGTAAGATAGGCAGAGTCGAGCAGGTTGCGGTAATAATATGCCTTGCCCATGAGCATGTACATATTGTCTACCCAATTGTTCCGGAGGTCATGAGTAAGGATAGCGGTATTCGATTTAAATATCACCGAATCCAGCTCCTGCTTTTCACCCGAAGTCTTTTCGAGCGAATAATTATAAAATGGAAGTAACTGGGAGTAATCGTCTTTATGCGAGGCTTTTACGCGGGCAATCGCTTCATTCAATTTGTTATTGGCGTTGAAATAGTAGTTGTAGTGCGTAGTGGTGTTTTGCATGAAGCGGCGGGGCACCGTGAACTTCTTTTCCGCATTTTTTTCGTAGCCGAGCTTCTTGTTCTCGAACTTTTCGGGTTTCTTAAGATCTACCGCAAGGGCATCCTGGGCACCAACTTCCTGCCATGCAAAAAGCGCTGATACCAACATCAAACCGGTAACTCGTAACAAAGGGATATGCATGCGGCCGCAAACTAAGTGGTTATAACTGAATTTCAGGAAATTTATTTTAAAAATACATCTTAAAATTTCCGTCTTTTCGTTAAAGGTAAATAAAGGTTTTTGGCATCAAATTTTCAGCCACGATGTGCTTTTGTTGCTACCTTTAGCCAGAAAGCTTAACTATGGCCAAGTTTGACGCCAATTCCACCCTCAGAAGATTGAGGAACCGTTACCGCCTGGTGGTGATGAACGACGACAGTTACGAGGAGGTTGTGACCTTTAAATTATCGAGGCTAAGTGTATATATCCTGCTGAGCACCATATTCGTTTTGCTCACCAGCCTTACCGTGGCGCTGATAGTGTTTACGCCTTTGCGGTTGTACATCCCGGGATACGGGGATGTGAATACCACCAAGGAACTGCGGGAGCTGAAGATGAAGACCGATTCCCTGGAAGAGTCCATGCGCCAGAAAGACCGGTACATGGAGAACCTGAAGACCGTTTTGCAGGGAAATGTGACTGTTAAGCTGGATACCACGAGCCTGAATATTCCAAATCCTGAAAAAATCAACGATTAAAAACCAATACCATGTTCAATTCGAAATCCAAATCTGAAAACAACGAGGAAAACGTACCCGCCAGCGCCAGCATGATCGGAGCAGGAACTGTTCTGAAAGGCGATATTACCAGCAATGGCGACCTGCGCATAGATGGAACCCTTAAAGGCAATATCATTGGATCGGCCAAGGTGATCATAGGCGCCAATGGGGTAGTAGAAGGCGATATTTCCGGCCAGCAAGCGGATATTATGGGCAAGGTTACCGGTTCCATTAAGGTAAAGGACCTGCTTCAGCTTAAGAACGGAAGCGTGGTAAACGGCAACATCAGCGCAGGCAAGCTGCAGGTTGAACCTTCGGCCACCTTTAACGGGCAATGCCATATGAGCAATGGCGCAAGCAACGCAAGCGAAATCAAAAGCGGAAACATCATCTCCATGAACGAAACAAAGGAGCAAGATGCAAGGGCGGCAGCCAGATAAACCCAGCGGCAACAATATTCTTTTACGATATGCAGGAATGGGGGCGCAGATACTTGTATCCCTCGGGCTGGCGGTTTTTATCGGCCTGAAGGTGGATGCCTGGATCCGCACCCCCTTTCCTATATTGGTTTGGGTATTACCTTTGCTCGTGATCATTGGTATGATCATTAAAACAATTAAGGATACTTCTAAACCAAAGCATGATAAATAAAAGGCAGCAAAGGGCATGGGTGCCCATTATACTGGTATTCATTATTATAAACGCAATCTTAATTACAGGTAAACGATGGGATTGGGCTACCAGCTACAAAGTGGATATGGATATTCTCATCATTGGCAATGTGATCCTGGCGATGGCTACCATGGTTTCCTTCTATCTTTACAAACGCTCGCTGGATAATAACCAGCCCCAGGCATTTCTACGGTATATCTACAGCGGCATGTTCCTCAAAATGCTTATCTGCCTCGTAGCGGCTTTCATATATATTGTTTCTGTGAACAATGTGAATAAGCCCGCCCTGTTCGGATGCATGTTCCTGTATTTCGTTTATACATTTATGGAAGTGAGTATATTGTTACGACTGAGCAAGCAACAGAAAAATGTCCAGACAGGAAGCCCCTCTTGAATACCTGCAACGTTATCTTCCGCCCGGCTCCGGTGAACCGGTGATGCAGTACCTGCACCAGTACAAAGTGCACCTGACCATTACCCGCGAACGAAAGAGTTTGTATGGCGATTACCGTCATGCCACGCACGACCGCAACCACCGCATCAGCGTAAATGGTAATCTTAATAAATATTCTTTTCTCATCACCCTGGTGCATGAACTGGCGCACCTGGTCACTTTTCAGCAATATGGCAATCGTGTGGCTTCGCACGGGAAAGAATGGAAGAAATTATTTGCTTTTTTATTAAAGGATTTTCTGGCGGCGAATATATTCCCGGATGATATCAGGCAGGCGCTGGTGCAGTCGCTGCACGATCTGCCGGCCTCCAGTTGCGCGGATGATAACTTAATGCGTGTTCTCAGGCGGTATGATAAGAATGCACCGGATGTGGTTTTGGTAGAACAGATCCCTGAAGGCAATCTCTTTGCCCTCGATGACGGCCGCGTTTTCCGTAAAGGAAAGAAACTGCGCAAGCGGTATGAATGCGTAGAGCTGAAAACAAAAAAGCTATATCTGTTCAGCCCGGTGTATGAAGTGAAGAAGGCAGGGTAGAAGATGATATAAAGGCAGGGAACGCGGA
>JBAVMD010000486.1:0-4358 GCA_049689695.1 Chitinophagaceae bacterium
GATAACGAAGAGCCCATAATTGAATTTGAGTACCGCATGCGACATGTGAATGGCGACTACAGGTGGTTTCATACTTTCGGCACTGTGTTCGACCGGAATAGTAAGGGCGAAGTAGAACATGTGCTGAACATTTCCATCGATATCACGGAGCGAAAGGAAATGGAAACAGCGCTTACGCAAAAAAACCTGCTGCTGCAGCAATCCAACGCCAACCTCGAAGAATTTGCTTATGTGGCAAGTCATGATCTGAAAGAACCACTTCGCAAGATCTCTATTTTCGGCGACCGGCTGCTCTCTACACAAAACCAGATCCTGGGAACGGATGGACAGTTTTACCTGGAGAAGATCATCGATTCTTCGCGCAGGATGCAGACCCTGATCAACGACCTGCTTTCGCTTTCGCTGATCACCGGCAACAAATCGTTTACTCAACACAGCCTGCAGGCTGTGCTGGAAGATGCACTGCGCACGCTGGAGTTTAAAATAGAAGAGAAGAAGGCTATCATTCATGCACAACCGCTTCCCGAAGCGAAGATCATTCCATCACAGTTTCGACAGTTGTTCCAGAACCTGTTAAGCAATTCGTTGAAGTTTGGCCGTGAGGATGTTCATCCCGAGATCAATATCAGTTGCAGAAACCTTCAGCCACAGGATGTTGCGCAGTACAAACTCGCAAGAGCCCGCTCATATCTTGAGATAAGTTTTACAGATAATGGCATTGGTTTTGACAATATGTTTGCCGGAAAGATCTTTGCTATTTTTCAGCGCCTGCATCATAAATCGTATGAAGGCACAGGTATAGGCCTGGCTATCTGTAAAAAAATTGTGGAAAATCATGGAGGAGTTATTTTTGCCACTGGTCAGCAGGGCCAGGGTGCCATTTTTACATTTATTATACCCGTATGAACAGTTTAAAACATTCTATTATTATTGTTGACGATGATGCAGACGACCGGGATTCGATCCGCGAAGCTTTTCTCGAAAACAAATACGAACATGAATATGTTTTTTTTGGAGGAGCTGATGAGTTGATCGTTTATCTCAAAGATCAAACACGCAACAATCCTTCACTGATACTGCTTGATCTGAACATGCCAGGCATGGATGGAAGGGAAGCGTTGAAACAGATCAAGGGAAATAATGATTTCCGCCATATTCCGATCGTTGTGCTCACTACTTCCTCTTCTCACATAGACCGCCGGGATTCCTATGCCCTTGGCGCCAATTGTTTTGTTACCAAACCTGATACTTTCAATAAGCTGGTAGATATAACAGATTCTATAGCGAAGCTTTGGGTTGCGTAGGGTTTGTTTGTTTATTGGTTTACTTGTTCCTTCTTCTTGTGCCTTGTCCTCTTGTGCCTTGTGTCTTATGCCAGATAAGAGCTGGCATAAATATTTTACTCACTTCATCATGTCTGCCATAGCATGGAGAATAGGTTGTTCGGGCTTTCATTATGCTGATTGGAAAGAAGTCTTTTATCCAGCCGGTCTCCCTCAAAAAAAATGGTTCGATTTCTATTGCCAGCACTTCAATACATTGGAGCTGAACGTAACTTTTTATCGTTTTCCACAACTGAAATTTCTTGAGAACTGGTATGCTAAAAGTCCGGAAGGGTTTGATTTTTCCGTTAAGGTGCCGAGAGCGATCACTCACTACAAACAATTCATTGATACGGAAAGAATGCTGGACGATTTTTACGGCACCAGCCGCGAAGGGCTTAAAGACAAATTAGGATGCATTCTATTCCAGATGCCTGCAAGGCTGCAATATTCCGAAGCTGCGCTTGACCGCATTACCGCTCAACTGCACCCGGGCTTCACCAACATACTGGAGTTCCGGCATGAGAGCTGGTGGAATGAAAAAGTTTATAACAGGCTGGCTGCGAATAACACCGGCTTTTGCGGGCATAGCTATCCCGGCTTGCCGGAGACGGCTGTTTGCAACGTGCCGTTGATCTATTACCGCTTTCACGGGGTGCCGAAGGTTTATTATTCCCAGTACAAGCGCGCTTTTATTGAGCAGGTGGTTGGGGAGGTAGAAGCCTGCAGCCAGGTAAGCAAGGCTTACATCTATTTTAATAATACGGCTACTATGGCGGCCATCAGAAACGCACGCTATTTGCAGGCCCTGGTAGGGCCTGCAAGGGACAAGGCACAAGGTACAAGGAACAAGGGGGTGTCTTAACGTGTGCCTTGTTGCCTTGTTTCTTGTGCCTTTTTTTTGCCTTAGGCAAAAAAAAACCATCCCGAAGATTCGGGACGGCCTCTAACGATTGCTTGCCATATAAAAATTCTTACTTCTTAGTAGAGTCTGGCTTTACAGTAGTAGTATCAGGAACAACAATAGTTGCTGTGTCCGGAGTTACAATTGTAGTTGAGTCGTGAGTAGTAATGGTTGTGCTATCCGCTGTAGTCTCTTCTCCGCCGCCGTTGTTACAGGCTACAAAAGCGCCAACAGCCAGAACTAACAAAAGCTTTTTCATTGTGTTCTTTTTTGTTTGATGAATGAATGATTTTGAGGTTAATACCGCCACGAAAAAAAAGTAACCCAGTATTATTTATTTTTTTCATTTTGCATGATCATAACAGTCCTGGGCTGTACAAAAGCCCGCCAAAAGGTTACTTTCAGGCTTTTCCAGTATTAAAAGATGATTATTTGTGAAAATTGAGCTTAACGAACAGGCTTTATTGCAGGGGCTTGCTTCAAACGACCGACAGTCTGTTGAAGCTCTATACCGGCAACATTATAAGATGATTCAGGCCCTGATCATTAATAATCAAGGCACTACAGACGATGCAAGAGATATTTTCCAGGAAGCCCTGATCGTTTTATATGAGAAGGCCAGGTCCGGATCTTTCGAGCTGAATTGCCAGATTAAGACGTACCTGTACTCGGTTGCCCGGCGTTTATGGCTTAAGCGGCTTCAGCAGCTGCAGAAATTTGTTACAGATATGGCATCCATGGAAGAAACGGTGCCGGTTGAAGATGAAATTGAGGCCCAGGAACAGCGGAATGCAGAATACCAGATGATGGAAAAAGCCATGATGCATCTCGGCGAGCCTTGCAGGAGTCTTTTAGAAGCGTTCTATCTGCAGAAGAAGAACATGACAGAAATAGCGGGTAATTTCGGGTATACCAATGCAGACAATGCCAAGAACCAGAAGTATAAATGCCTGATGCGCCTTAAAAAGATATTTTTCGATAATTATAAAAACGAATCTGTGTGATGGACAACATTCAAATGCTTGACGCGGTTGAAAAGTACATACGGGGAGAAATGAACTCGCAGGAAAGAGTTTATTTTGAACAGCTTCGCAAATCTAACCCGGAAGTTGACCAGTTGGTGGTGGAGCATACACTGTTCCTTAACCAGTTGAACAGGTTCGGTGACCAGAAGCAATTCAAGGCCGGCCTTCACGAGATACACAACGACCTGTTTGAAGCTGGCATTATACAGCACCAGGCGCCTAAGGCCAGGGTCTTCGATCTTTTCAGAAAACATAAGAAAATACTGGCAGTGGCTGCATCTATTGCAGGCTTAACCGCCCTCACTATTGCCGGAACTGTTTCTTACGTTTCACAGAAAGACAATAAAGCAGCAGTAGAGCAATTGAGGAATGAGTTTAAAGATGTGGCTAAAAAAGCCAATGAGGTGAACCAGATCAAGAACGAGATCAAAAAGATCTCGAAGGCCCCGGAGAACATCCCGGCAAGATATGGTGGCACGGGTTTCCTGATCGATGGCAAAGGATACCTGGTTACCAATGCACACGTGGTGAATGAAGCCAGCTCACTGGTAGTTCAGAATAATAAGGGGCAGGAATTCAGGGCTAAAGCTATTTATATCAACCAGGTTACAGACATTGCCATTCTCCAGATACAGGACGAAGACTTTAAGCCTTTCACCACGCTGCCTTATGGCATCCGCAAGAACAGCGTAGAGCTTGGTGAACCCCTGTTTACGCTCGGTTACCCGAGAGCCGATATCGTGTACAATGAAGGTTACATGAGCGCCAAAACAGGTTATAATGGTGATACCATGACCTGCCAGATAGGAGTATCTGCAAACCGGGGCAACTCAGGCAGCCCGGTATTTAATAAGAATGGCGAAGTGATCGGCATTATCAATGCGCGCCAAACGCAGGCAGAAGGTGTTGTGTTTGCAATTACTGCACGTTCAATATTCAGTTCTCTCGAGGACGTTAAAAAAGATACAGCCTTCCAGGGCGTAAAGCTTTCAACTACTTCAAGCATGAAGGGTATGGAAAGGCCGCAGCAGGTTAAAAAGATAGAGGATTGTATTTTTATAGTGAAGAGCTATTAAATTATCAAATGTGAAAATGGCTCAATTGCTC
>JBAVMD010000487.1:0-2167 GCA_049689695.1 Chitinophagaceae bacterium
GTCGCTACTCTTATAGGAAAAATAGTAGCAGATTAAAAACGAACAGGGGGTATGGAAATTCAAAGTATAAAGAACAGATTTGGGATAATAGGAAATTCACCTGCGCTCAATTATGCATTGCAGGTGGCGGAACAGGTGGCTAATACTGACCTCACTGTTTTAATTAATGGTGAGAGCGGCGTAGGTAAAGAAGTTTTTTCACAGATCATACATGCGCTTTCTGCGCGCAAGCACAATCCTTTTATAGCCGTGAACTGCGGCGCCATTCCAGAGGGCACTATCGATTCCGAATTATTCGGTCACGAGAAAGGATCATTCACCGGTGCGGTAGATAGCCGCAAAGGTTATTTCGAAACAGTAAGCGGCGGAACTATTTTTCTTGACGAAATAGGCGAAATGCCGCTTGGTACGCAGGCGCGATTGCTGCGCGTACTGGAAACAGGCGAATACATTCGCGTTGGTTCTTCAAAAGTGGGAAAAACAGATGTGCGTGTGATAGCAGCAAGCAATAAAGACCTGCTTGAGCTCACACACCAGGGGAAATTTCGCGAAGACCTTTACTACAGGCTCAGCACCGTTCCCATTCGCGTGCCTGCGCTGCGGGACCGTAAAGAAGACATTCCTCTTCTCTTCAGGAAATTCGCGGTGGATTTTGCGGAGCGTTACAAAACCGCTCCTGTGCAAATGACAGAGGATGCGAAAAACCTGTTAATTACTTATACATGGCCCGGCAATGTGCGCGAATTGAAGAATATTGCAGAACAGGTTTCAGTTCTTTCAAAAGACAGGATGGTGCATTCAGAGGAGTTGAGGCGTTTTCTTCCGGAAAGAAACTTCAACAGGCTGCCAGTGCTTGCCAGTAATGCTGCGCAAGTCAATGGCCATGAGTTTGCAAACGAGCGTGAGATACTCTACAAGCTTTTCTTCGATATGAAGAAAGATGTGACCGAATTGAAAAAGATGTTCGTAGAGATACTGCAAAGCCCGGGCATGGAAGTAAAAAGCCAGGCTTTTTTGAATGAGCTGCAAGATGTTGGTGTGCATGAAATGATGCCGGTAACACGTGCCCAGCAAGCCGTTGGAGGCAAAGCGCCGGTGATGATACATCACGACGATGATATTCATCATCACGAAGAAGTGGATGAATCGCTCAACATCATGGACAAGGAAAAAGAGCTGATCTTAAAAGCGCTTAAAAAGCATAAAGGCAAAAGAAAAGATGCAGCTTCTGATTTAGGGATCAGTGAAAGAACATTGTATAGAAAGCTGAAGGAATACGATATTAAAGAATGATAAAAAAAGCAGCAAAAAGCAAGCAGCAAATAACAAAGAATGATGCAAAAAAATAAAACATCAACGGGCCGGATAATAAGCACCATCCTGCACATACTTGAACTTATTATTTGTATTTTTCCCTGATGCTTTTTATTTGTGATTTAGTGTTTTTATGATCAATCAATAATGAATAATAAATCCAAACATATTTTTCACCTCGCAACCCGCAGCTCAAAGCTCGCAGCTCTAAGCATACTGCTTGCATTCATAATTACCTCTTGTGGCGTTTATTCATTCAAAGATGTTTCCATCGATCCACAGGCAAAAACAGTGCGGGTCCGTTACCTGGAGAACAGGGCTCGCTATGTGAATCCGCAATTGAGCCCGCAGCTATCGGAGCGGCTTCGCCAGAAAGTAAATAATCAGACGCGTTTAACTCCCGTTCAATCCGAAGATGCGCATTACGACATCAGCGGTTATGTATCGGATTATTCAGTTACTACGGCCGGTATCTCTAACCAGCAGGCAGCTACCAACCGCCTCACAGTAACTGTACATGTTGTTTTTCAGAACAGGATAGACCCGCAAAAAAATTTCGAAGCCGATGTAAGCCGCAATTTCGATTTCTCTGCTTCCCTCAGTCTTAACCAGGCCGAGGCGCAGTTGGGTGAAACCGTTGTGCGCAATATGACCGACGAGATATTTAACCGCATTTTTTCAAACTGGTAAATCAACCTGATGAAATTGCCCCATGCGCATCTTTTGCAGCATCTTTTTCATGCGTCCACCCTGGAAGAAGTGCCGGTGAGCAGGTTAGAAGAAGTGGTGAATGAACATCCGTATTTCACTGCCGGGCATTTGTTGCTGACACAAAAGCTGAAAGCAGACAACG
>JBAVMD010000488.1:0-9094 GCA_049689695.1 Chitinophagaceae bacterium
GCTCGAAGCTCATAGCTCACAGCTTCTTCATCCACAACTATAAGCCATCGCATCCATATCTACCTTTCTTCTTTCGAAGCGGAAACCGGTATAGGTACGTATCACTTCATCCAGCACTTCATCTATCTCTTCCTGTGTTTTTAATGTTACCAGCTTTAGACGGTACTCTTTTATATTAGGCAATCCCTTGAGGTAATTGGTATAATGCCTGCGCATTTCGGTGATGCCCGCAACGGGTCCTTTCCATTGCAGCGAACTTTCGAGATGCTCACGGATCACCCGTACCCTGTCCTCAATAGTTGGTGGTTGCAAATGTTCACCGGTTTGCATGTAATGCTTTACTTCATTGAATATCCATGGATAACCAATAGCGGCCCGCCCTATCATGATGCCATCGATCCCATACCTGTTCCTGTATTCCACTGCTTTTTCCGGTGAATCGACGTCGCCATTTCCGAAGATGGGTATTTTGATGCGCGGGTTATCTTTTACTTTGGCGATCCAGCTCCAGTCTGCCTCGCCTTTATATAATTGATTGCGTGTGCGGCCGTGAATAGCGAGAGCTTGTATGCCGGCATCCTGCAACCGCTCCGCTACATCTACAATGTTGATGGAATCATGGTCCCATCCCAACCGCGTCTTCACCGTTACCGGCAGGCTGGTGGAATTGATCACTGCTTTGGTAAGGCGAACCATCAGGTCAACGTCTTTCAAAACAGCGGCGCCGGCCCCTTTGCTCACAACTTTCTTCACAGGGCAGCCGAAATTGATGTCTACAAGGTCGGGATTTACTGTTTCTACTATCCTGGCGCTCATGGCCATGGCCTCTTCATCGCCTCCGAAGATCTGTATGCCTACCGGACGCTCGTGATTGAAGATGTCAAGCTTTTGCCTGCTTTTTATAGCATCCCGGATGAGCCCTTCGCTGCTGATGAACTCAGTATACATCAGGTCGGCCCCGTTAGCTTTGCAAACGGTACGAAAGGGCGGATCGCTCACATCCTCCATAGGTGCAAGGAGGAGCGGGAATTCTGGTAACAATATGTTTTCGATCTGTAGCATAGGTGTTGTGCATGTTGCAGCAGATAAAGTGCTTAACACGTATCTTAGCGCGTTCGCCTTCACCAAAGGCCCCGGCGAACAAAGCTCGCCTGCGCCAAAGGCTTCGGCGAGCGATGCTCTCCTACGCCAAAAGGCTTCGGCGAGCGATGCTCTCCTACGCCAAGGCTTCGGCGAGCGATGCAAATTTACGATTGATATTCAGATACACTATGGCTACCAAGTTAAAATATCAGTTACCAGGTGTTCAGTTCGCGGTGTTTTTCGGGCTGGCAGTAGGTATGTTTCTGCTGAATGTAGTGATCACAAAGACATTCTTTGGTAACATAGCCGGCATTTTCAGTTCGGAAAAAACAGTTTCTCCGGCTTTGCTTACGGAGTTCAAGTGGGCTCAGTTTGCCGGAACTATCCTCAGTTTTGTGGCGCCTCCGATACTGTATGGTCTTTGGGCCGATGAAAGGCCCTTGCGTTATGTAGGCATGAAGCGCGAGGTACGCATAATACCGATTATCATTGCCGCATTGCTGCTGATATGCGTTCAGCCACTGGCCATGATGCTTGGCGAGTTAAACCAGCAGGTAAATTTTGGCACGGCACACACCATGATCAAAAGCACGGAAGAATTGTATGAAAGGATCCTGACAAAGTTCATGGTGATGGATTCGCCTGCCGACCTGCTGATCAATATGGTGATAGTGGCCCTGCTGCCTGCTATCGGCGAAGAATTATTTTTTCGCGGTGCTCTTCAGAACATTTTGGAAAAATGGACGCAAAGACCGGTGATCGCTATCGGCATCGCGTCTTTCCTGTTTGCGTTATTGCACGGGACCTTTTTTAAGTTCCTGCCCATTTTTGTGCTGGGCATTACGCTGGGCGTGCTGTTTTATGTAACGCGTAATTTATGGTACAGCATATTCTTTCACTTTCTCAACAATGCATTGGCATTGGTGGCCAGCTACTATGCGCAAAGAAATGAGTTTATGAAGCGGTTGGCAGATGATGATCTTAAGTTGAACTGGTCCATTGCTTTGATAAGCCTTGCGCTGACCGTTGCCCTGTTTTACTTTTTGCGCAAAAGAATTCCATTTCAACCGCTGGAGAAAACATGGACAAGCAATTCCCCCGAACATTACAATACTTCCCGATAAACCTTTTCAATGGCTTTTAATCTTGCAACATTCAGAACACGTGCATTGAGCTCTGTTGTTTTTGTACTGATCATGGCGGCAGGCGTGTTGTGGAATGAATGGAGCTTTTTTATTTTGTTTTCAATCATACACTTCGGTTGCTGGCTGGAGTACCAGAAACTGGTTGGATTGATTGATAAAGAATATGCAACCATCACTTCGTTTCATAAGTATGGAGTGATCATTGCTGGATGGTGCATGATGTTGTATGCCACGCCCGACAGCTCCGGCTTGTTCGGGATACGCCTGCACGCGCTTGGATGGTGGATGGGATTGGTATTTGTTTTTGTACTGCCTATAGTTGAATTGCTTTTTGCAAACAATATAAGGCTGAAGAACATCGCGCACTCTGCCTTTGGCCTGGTATATCTTTCACTGAGTTGCGCTTTGATGATAGATCTGTACGATCATAAATTCCAGGTTTCAAATGAAGGAGTTCCATTTGCGAAAGAGCCGTTTGCACATATCGGCGCGGCTTACGCATGGTTTATTCCTGCTTTTGTAATTGTATGCATGTGGATCAACGATACGATGGCTTACATTGTTGGATCGTTGATTGGCAGAACGCCGTTTTCATCTATTTCGCCCAAGAAAACATGGGAGGGCACCATTGGCGGTATTATTTTATGCATTGCGGCAGCGGGTTACCTGGGCCATGTTCTTAATAAGCCGGAAAGCGCTGAGTTTGTACACATACCTTATTATCATTGGTACATTATTGCAGGGATAGCCGCTATTGCCGGAACTGCGGGCGATTTACTGGAATCCAAGCTGAAGCGATTGGCAGGAGTAAAAGATAGCGGTAATCTTATGCCGGGGCATGGAGGATTCCTGGACAGGTTCGACTCGCTCTTGCTGGCCACGCCTTTTGTGTGGCTGTATCTTCATCTTATAGCCTGACCCTGCCGGGGTGAGGGTTAAAAGGTTGACCCCGCCGGGGTCGATAAATTAAATTAATTTTGCCGCTCAATCCTATTGAATGAGAATACATAAAGAAGGCTTTGCCAGTATTGTAATAGCAGGTTTGGTTTTTTTGATCTTCAACCTGTTATCGTTTTATTTTTTAAGTTCGGCTTACCCGGTCTTTTCGCTGGCGATCTTCATTGTTACGCTTGGGCTCTTTTTGTTCATTGTATCGTTTTTTCGTGTTCCTAACCGCAGGCTGGTCACCGGCGAAAAATATGTGGTATCCCCTGCTGATGGAAAAGTGGTTGTAATTGAGGAAGCTGTTGATGAAGAATATTTTAAAGATAAGCGCTTGCAGATCTCTGTTTTCATGAGCCCTGCCAATGTACACCAGAATCGCTCACCTGTTACGGGAGAAGTGGTGTATAGCACTTATCATAAAGGCAAATACCTGGTAGCCTGGAATCCTAAGTCTTCTACGGAAAACGAACGCCACTCGGTTGTAATTAAAAACAACCACGGCGAAATACTTGTAAAACAGATCGCGGGCGCAGTTGCAAAAAGGATTGTGAATTATCTTAAACAAGGACAACAGATAGAGCAAAGCGCGGAGTTCGGATTTATTAAGTTTGGCAGCCGCGTGGATATATTACTGCCACCCGGTACTGAAGTGAATGTAAAGCTCAACGAAGTAGTGAAGGGCGGGATAACAGTGCTGGCGACTTTAAAAGATTAGCTGATGAAATAATTAGCTGATCAGCTGATTGGGTGTAACAATTATCAATTCCTGCTACTTATAGAGTAGCTTTATCTTTTACATTATTTTATCATTCGTTATTTTTTTCTGTTATGAGAAAACTTATTTTACTCGTGCTCATTTGCCTGCCTGCTATAATAACAGCGCAGGATAAGGATAAAGAACAGATACTCGCCATCCTGCAGCGGCAGACGCAGGATTGGAACCGTGGTAATATAGATGCGTTTATGGTAGGTTATTGGAACAACGATTCGCTTATGTTCATTGGCCAGTCAGGCGTTACTTACGGTTACAATAAAACACTTGCCAATTACAAAAAAAATTACAGTGATACTGCGCAGATGGGCAAGCTATCGTTTGATATCCTGCAGGTAAAAAAAATTTCCCCCGATGCCTGTTTCGTAGTAGGCAAATGGTTCCTTAAGCGAAGCGTAGGTGATATAGGCGGGCATTATACGTTGCTATTCAGAAAGATTAAGGGTAAGTGGGTGATAGCGGCTGATCATAGTAGTTAAGCTGCGAGCTATGAGCTGCGAGCGGTGAGCAGGAACAACTTCGAACTTCAAACTTCAAACCCCAATATGGCACTTATTATTTTCGGTTTAGTCGTCTTCTTTATCGGCATTGCGGTTTCAAAAAGCAACGATAATTTTAAAAGATTCGGTGGTCCTGTAAGGATCGTTGGTTTGCTGATTGCACTGATAGGTGTGATCACGGCCTGTGTTGTTCAGATAGAAGCGGGACAGGTAGGCGTTAAAAAATTATTCGGACAGGTGCAAAACGAAGTGCTGGCCAGCGGGCTGCATTTTGTAAATCCTTTACTGGATGTAGACCAGATGGATATTAAAACCCAGAATTACACTATGAGCGGTGTGCACGACGAAGGTGCAAAGCAGGCGGATGATGCTATGCGTGTATTGACCGCGGATGGTCTTGAAGTAACGATTGATCTTACCGTTTTGTACAAGGTATTGCCTTCAGACGCGCCAAAGATCGTTCGGGAAACAGGATTGGATTATACCGATAAGATCGTGCGTCCGCTAACACGTACTAAAATACGAGACAACGCGGTTTATTACGATGCAGTATCGTTGTACTCCAGCAAGCGCGATGAATTTCAGCAACGTATTTTCAAAAGCATCGAGCAGGACTTCAAACATCGGGGATTAATATTAGAACAGTTACTGGTGCGCAATATCACATTGCCTCAATCAGTAAAAACAACCATCGAGCAAAAGATCAGCGCTGAGCAGGAAGCGCAGAAAATGCAATTCGTATTGCAGAAAGAAAGGCAGGAAGCTGAGCGCAAGCGTGTGGAAGCGCAGGGTATAGCAGATTACCAGCGCATCATCAACGAAGGCCTTACTGAAAAGCAATTGCAATATGAAAGCATCAAAGCTCAGTTAGAGCTGGCTAAGTCGCAGAACGCTAAAATTATTATTATGGGCAGGGGAAATACGCCGGTGATATTGGATGCGAAGCAATAAGAAGTCATTAGTCAATAGGTCATTGTGCCATTAGGAAATCTGTTATTTTTTGGCCAATGTCGTTAATGGTTAATAGTACTGCTTCATTCTGAATGCGGCTGACTGCTTCTGAATAGTCTAACTCTTCTTTTTTCTTTTGCGATAAGAAATCCCTGGTAGCAATTGCTGAAAATGGTATTAAGCCTGTTCTTACATCTAACACTACGAGTTGTGTTGTAGCGAAAGCTTTTATATCTGTCTTTGTAAACAGCTTGTACTTTGAATAGAGATCGCTGGCAATGGAATAGATCACTACCACATCTGCCTGTATTCTCACCGCTGCTTCCCTGATGTTGGTAAAGGTTGGCGATTTTGAAATTAAAAGATCAGGAATGATAGAAAGCTTGGATACTCTTGATGATTGCTTAAACTTTGCAGCGAAGAGGTCCAGGTAAGATTGTTGTGTTTTCAAAAATTGCTCATCGCTCCAATAGCTCCAGTAATATCTTTTTTGTTGGGGAGTAGGATCAAGCCGTACAATAGCAACTCTTAATTGTTGTGGCAGTTTATAATTCCCATCGAGCACTCTTTGGATCCCCTCTTCCGAGATGGTGGAAGCTTTATCATTGAACAAAGATTGAGTGATGATAGTGTCACCGGCAGAATATTCAGTGCCTGATGTACCGCTTACCGACCTTGATCCGCCACAGGCTGTAAGTAAAACGAAAACAGGAATGAGTAATGATAAATGTTTCATGAGTGTGAGGTTTATTTATAAGTGATGTATTGTTTAAGGAATGCGCTCATTCAATCCATGTTTCTTTACTCTTTTCAAGTTTCCATTCGCCATTCATTTTAATCATTGTTGCTTCCCCTCCCTGGTAGCCTACCCTGAAATAAATTCTCGCTTTTGTAAGCTGTTTGTTGAAAACAATTCTGCTGATGTCGGGATGGGTTTCAATATGCCAGTATCCTCCCCAGTGTCCATGCAGAATTGGAATATATGGTCTTAGAAAACGATATCTTTTTTCGCTTTCGCCTTTAGGCATGGCAGGATCCATAATGTTGCCGGTTCCTAAATCAGCGTATTTATTTCCGAGGAACCTGTTTAGTGCATTTTGATATTCTCCGGTGAGATAAAGAACATTTGTGTTATCAATGTCTGCAACAATTGGCCTGAAATTGAAAATTGTGTTTATGTATTTCAGATCAATTTCTGCGTCCCCAATATTATCAGTGTCTAAAACAACATAATTTATTGATGTGGAAACCACTACATACTTTGAGCTTTCATTCAACTTGTTTCCCCATTCCCAATTGCCGAGCTTTAGAAGATCGCGTGGTTTATAGAAGGCGTAATGGATATCATACAGAGATTTGATGGTATCATTTTGAATGATGGAAGCTTTTGCGGTAGGAGAAATTGCACGATTCCAGTCGGCAAAAAATTTTATCAGGCTATCGGTTTTCTTTTTTGAATGGAAGGATTCGAGTTTTTTTAACAGGACATCCGGGTTATAGGCGGGGATATTTTCAGGTTCAATTACGATACTTCTTTGCGAGAAGACATAGCTGCTGATAAATGCAGTTAACGCAACAAGTAATAGAATTGGTTTCATTTAGTCACAGGGAGTTGAATGACTATAATAGTGCAGTTTAAGTTTTTATCTTTTATTCCCTTGTCAACAAACTCATAAAACTATAAATCTCTAAAAAATTGCTGAGTTAATTTTCATGTTGCTGAAGGTGTCCTTAAGTCTGCGGATAATCCTCGCATTCACATTTACAGGTTTTTACACTCAGGATCTTTCTTGCGAGATCGCCAATAATGTATGGAACGCTTTGACATTTTTGCCTGCGTTGCTTTTTAGATAAAACCCTATGCCGATGCTCAAATCCGGCAGAACCCTTGCCAATTGTATGGCAGTATTCATGAATGATATGAGCCGCGTAGCATCTTGCTCCATTTCTAAGAATATAAGCTTCGCTGCTTACTATACGTTCAGAACCATGCGTTGTACCGATGTTATCGCCGTTTTGATCAGGATAGGTTTCTAAAATCAGGTCAATTGTGTCGTTCGCTTGTGAAGTATGAACTTCTTTACCACTCAAAAATAAATCGAGTATCTCCTGGTTGGATAAATTTTGACTATACAGAAACTTGGCATTTAATATTCCGTCTTTGAACGCCTGGGTATTAATAACACTGTCAATCAACGGCAAGGCAGCATTAAGTATACTGTCAATTTTTTGGTTAAAATTCTTTTTGCTCACAACACGAACATAAGTATGCGCCTGGCTGAACGAAATGAGTCCAGAGAGCAGGAGGAAGACAATTAAGTACAATACTTTCATATGTTTTTTTGATGTTATGGTTTGGAATTCCAGTGAGCGGTTACGTTTTTGTATTGTTCCGGCAGCCGTTCGAGTGCCTCTGCCACCGTATTGTAGTAGCCATCCTGTACGGTTTCCCAGTCTTTACCGCAACTAAAGCGATAGATGCCATCTCCGTCTTCATACTTGCAGATAGCCAGCCCGTATATTTCTTCCTTTTGCGGATCATTTTCATCGCCAACAAAGCCAAAAGGCTTTTCTCCTGACCATGCCCATTTGATCACTCTTGCTCCGTCTATATAATCTGGTGGGTTCATAATATGCGTTATTAAATTAATCGAGTTGAATTGAAATTGTCCGTTCGGTTGTGTTAATGTCAAACCAATCGTAATTGTTTGCCGGTACGCAATCAGTGATAGATAGGTCTCTTGCGTACCTGCTCAGGGCTTTGTTGCCAAAGTTTAATGTCAGTTCATACTTATCTTGTCCGTCAGGGCCGATGAAAGCAGACATTATTACTTTTCTGTTATCGTTCACGAACTTCTTTGAATATTCGGCTTCGGATGAAGGAAGTAAAACGCCATCGCACCAGAAGTTTTTTATTTCTGTGTTGTTGGAATTGGCAAATGCTTTGGTTAGTTCGTATTCGAGGAAGTCGCAAAATTCTGGGGGGAGCATGAAGGCGTTTAGTGTTGTGTTTTTTAGATTATGAGATTGCAAAATAGTGAAGTTTGTTTCACGCAAAGGCGCAAAGGGGGACGCAAAGGCGCGAGGTTCTTTGGTAAGCTCAGGATAGGCAATATAAATTCACTTATATAAGATTGACATTTTACTGGGCTAAATTATTGCTGTTTAATTGTTTGGCGGATTATAGCCTTGCCGTGCAAACAAGATTTTGTTAATCATTCTTCTGTTTTTAAAATTGTCCTCCCAATGCCTGATATAGTTCGATTGTACGCTTAATATCATTTATCTGTTCCAATGAAATAGTTTTTATTTTATAGTACTGTCTACCAATTAGCTTCATTTTCGCAGTTTTGGCGTTAAACATAGCGCGAATTATTTCTTTGCTGGATTGAGTCAATGGTTCATCAAACCATTCCCAGATGTGTCCGCCGTTTCCGTTATCTGTTTCTGTTTTGAAGGGCGTATACTCATAAGCTTTTCCATCAATAGAAAATTGAACCCTTTCGAAGAATAGCCAGTCATCGGCATAATACTGGAGGGTAAATCTAAGATTGTTGGCTATGCCATTTTCAGTTTGAAAATAACAGAATAAGCCATTTCTATTTATATATTCTGGGGCAGATTTAGGTTTATACCAAATTTTATTATCGCTGGAAAATTCGTCATTTTTTTGTTTAAAGTATTTGCTGAGTTCTTTG
>JBAVMD010000489.1:0-5009 GCA_049689695.1 Chitinophagaceae bacterium
ATTGGATTCCATTGCTGAGAGAAGATTCGTAATAAGCAACAGGCTGTTCGAGGCTGGTAAGATCAGTTTGACCGACCTGCAATTTTCACAAAGGGAAAAAGACAACGCCAGGAGGAATTTTATCAGAACACTCAGGCGATTGGAAGAACTAAAATTTTCTATTCTTTCTAAAACCGGTTTACGATTATTGTGAAACATACAATCAATTTTACGCCTTTCCCTGTTATTGCTACGCATCGTTTCCTGCTACGGCAATTGAGCGAACAGGATGCAGCAGCCATATACATTCTTCGTACCGATGAAGAAGTAAACCGTTACATCGACCGGCAAAGGGCTACATCGGTTGAAGACGTTCGTGCATTCATTCATAAGATCAACGAAAACATCTTAAAAAATGAATCTATTCTTTGGGCCATTTGCACAAAAGAAGATCCCGCATTGATAGGCACTATCTGTTTATGGAATATTCAGCCATCGCAATCCACCGCTGAAATAGGTTATGAGTTATTGCCACAGCATCATGGAAAAGGAATCATGCAGGAAGTGATACCTCATGTTATTAACTACGGCTTTCAGGAAATGCAGCTTGAGATCATTATGGCTGAATTAAGCCCGGATAATGTGAAATCAGTAAAATTGTTGGAGAAGAATGGATTTATCTTTCAGGAAGATAAACTTCCTGCTGAAGAAAATGGTATGATGATCTCCTATAAGTTGACCAAACAATCCATGCATCACACACTATCTCCATAAAAAAAGCTCAAGGGGATCCCTGTCTTCATTAGTCCAGTTGCTCCATTTACAAACATTTTTCAGCCTGTTGAAATCGCCACGAAGCACATGCAGGATAGACGGGTTTGCGTGAACCGCTGCAATAGCTGCATCTACCGCATTTTTCACAAGATTAGCATCAGATGCGTGTTCTGCACATCGCAGAGCATAAACGGCATAGTTAGCCGAAAATACCGCATTGGATGCGTCGGCCGCGTCTTTCTGCCGGTGCGGACGCAAGTCATTTGTAGCTGTTACTACTTTATGAACAGACGCCTGCAGCGCCTTTGTATCTCTATAGTCGCCTCTTTCGCAATAATGCAAGGCATCGTCCACGGTTTCTATCCACCATGAAGGCACTGCGGGACTGATTGCCGACAGAATAATTTGCGCATAGCGTGCCGAACGCGCAGCAAATGCAACTCTTGCCCACCGTGGAATTTCCAACATCTCGTTTTCAGTAGGCAGGCCTTCCTGGCGGAAAATATTTTCGTAGGCAACACTCTTATTTGCATCCGCTTCGTACCATTCGCCGGCCTCATTAACTTCGTGGCTGAATGCAGAAAGTTGTTCCAGGCGCAGCAGGTTAATGTATTTGCCGGTTGTACCCGCCCAAACCGGTTCTTCAGGATGTATGGCGCCTCTCAGCCATGACACGGGGTACCAGGCGATCTCTCTTTCACTTGAATTATCTTTTACCGCAAGTTCTCTTCCATCCCAGGCCATAGTATGCTGCCTTTGTGGCCAATCCGGCATCTTTGAATATGCTTTTAATTCTTTATAAGTTCCATTATATATATCTGCGATCAAGCCCAGTGATTCATGTTTATCATCATGCATAAACCAGGCTTTGTGATAGCTGAGACCGTTTTTTAATACATCAATGTCGCTGTAAAAGGCCATCTTTCCCTTTTTATCTAAAACAATATTCAACCGTTGACCGCTATGACTGTCGCAGGCAAACTCCATACAGATCGTTTCATTCACCATGGCTGTGCGTACCGAATCTTTGTCCTGCTGAAGCGATATAGAAGGAGGAATATTTATGTCTGAAAAACCAATAACGGCGGTTCCATCGGTGGTGAACGCGCAGGACGCAAAATATTCGTCGGTGTCTGTGATCTGGCGGAAAGGCAGCATATTATTTGTGTCCCATGTTTTCACCATGCGGTCGTAGCCTGCCGTTACCAGTTCGCCGCCTGGTAGAAAAGCCATGTCGAAGATCACTGCCTCGTGCCCCATAAATTGCATGATCTCCTTCCCCGCATGAAAATCATACAGGTATATACTTGCATCTACACTCAAAGCAATGCTGTTTCCTTCCGGTGAAAAAGCTACGCGCATTGACGGGCTTAATGGACCTCCATCCTGCCTGCGACAATCAAAGGTCTTATAAACAACAGGTTGTTTTTCGATATTCCAGATAACTGCTTTTCCATCTCCGCAGGCTGCGGCGAAATATTTATCGTCAGGAGAAAAAGCAATGTTCCAGACAGCCGCCCAACTGTTTAGAGCTGGCTCCTGAACTTCGCGCAGGATAAGTGAAGAGCTATTTTGCAGGTTCCGGAGCACGACCATTCCCTGGTCGCTCGAGGCAACAAGTATTGAACCGGTGCTGTCAAACTTAACATCGGTTACTCTCCCTTGCATACCATTCAATTCCTCTGCAACTATCCAGTGTTCAGCATTTACCAGCATTACGGCATCGATGCTTCCCAGTGCAATCGTGGTTCCGTCCGGTGAACAGGCAATGCCTGCCACATGAAAATCAGGTTCCCATTCCTTTACAAGATGACCGGTAACGATGTCCCATTTTCTTAAAAGGCCGCCGTTGTATCGGGCTGTAACGAAGCGTGCTGTGGGGTCCAGGATAAGCCGCTCCACGAAACCATCTTTTTTTCCGCAGGGAATTCTTCTTAACGGTCTTTTGGTAGCGCCATCTATTACAAATACCATGTAGCTATCTGTAAAAACGATCGTATTGCCATCATGGGAAACTGCTATGCTTTCCACAACTTCCCTGCATTCCATGATCGCAGCTCGCAGGGGCGAATCAAGCGAAACCTGTGGCGGACGAAGAGAGCGCAGCCAGTTGTATTCAACCTGCTCAGCCTTCTTTTCCGTGAGCCATCGTTCAAGAACAATATATAGTTTCCATCCGCGCCTGGCCCATGGAAGGTTTTTAAGTTCGCTGTTGCTCGTCAAAGGATATTGCAGAGCTGCTTCGGGGCAATCGTACCACCAGCAAAGATTCCAAAGGCATTGAAACAGCGACGAAGGATGACGTTCGATAAAATTTGCGTACCGGTCAAGTGCATTGGTGAGCAGGCTGATGATGCGATGCAGCGGCCGTTGCGCGGGTAATCCCCTGACTGCCGCATTAAAATCATTCACAGCTTCATAGATGCCATTGTCATTAACTCTTTCTTCCAGGAAAAAATAATTGAGCAGAATGTCTTCCAGCTCTTCCCATTGCGCACCGCCCTGAAGATGGCGGCAAAGATCGTTCAGCGTAAGCCGTCTTTGCTCGGCCGGCATGGCCTGTATGATATTCCCTAGCTCGCTCATTTTCTCTTTAATCCTTTGAGTAATTCGGCGCTGATCATTTTATGAAAATCCTCGATGCTTTCGCCTGTGGCCTGTATAATATCTTTCCGGTATAAGAAATCAAGGAAGCTGCTGTGATAAATGCTGTAGCACAATTGCGCGTCCTGCAGTTGCTGGTGAAGAAAAGGCGACCACTCGTCGAGGATGGATTGAATGACAGTGGCGTCCTGTTGCAAAATGTTGCTTAACATTTGCCGCGACACAGGCCTTCTCATTACAGACATAACATAAATGGTGCGCAGCTTGAGTTGTGGCAGCGGCTTCTGCTGCATGCCCATGCGTCTCCAATGATCCTCATAATAACCCTGCAATCCTACAGGTAATTTATCGGGCGACATCTTTGAATACAACCCGTTTGCAATATCAGGCAAAATGTAGTGGAGGTACATAAAATTATTCTCGCTGCTGTCTGCCAGTTGCTGTACAAAATCAGCCGGTTTCAATTGTCTTTCATCGATCCATTGGTTAAGCGCATCATCCTCATTGATCTTTTTTGAAATATAAGCTTCTATGTCTTTCCTGTTTTGTTCAGGAAAATCTTTCAGATCAAAGACCTGCTGCGGGGCATCGTTCACAAAGGGCAATATTTCACGTCGCTTCGAAAGCAGCAGGAAAATTCCTTTGGGAAGATAGCGTGGCAGGAACAGAACGTTAACGCCTTCGGGATCTGCCGCGCGGTCAACTTCATCCAACCCGTCTATCACAATCACCATGTGCGATGCAACACCTTCCTGTTGATCTTTTCGCTCAACACTTTCAGAAGCCTGCCTGAATAATTCGAGCCAATAAGCGCTGAATTCAGCCGGGTCCAATGGCACAGGCTGAATAGGAATACCGAATAATGATTTTAACTGCGCGGCAATATGGCTGATACAATGCCGGGCATGATTGTTACCTTCTGCACGTTTATTGAAATGTGCAACGCACGCGTTTCTCCGTGCATATTCCATAAGAATAGTGCTTTTGCCTTCACCGGGATCGCCAACAATTGTAAAGCAACCATGTTTATTTGCCGCCTTGAATTTTTCGAAAGCAGTGTAGACATGCTCTCTTCCTACAAAATCAGTAATAAACATTTCATTTCTGCCCGTTTCATTTTTTTGCGGCAGTACGGCGATCAGTTCTTTAAGCTGATCCGCAACCTCGGTGCGGTAAGGAAGCGCCTGGAACCGGTTGATGAAATCTTTCGCTTTGTAGTTATTCAGTGCGCCGAATGCCAGAGGCAGTATCGTGAATGCATTGTCTTTTTCATGTCTTTGCCTTGCCAGTTCAATTTCCTCCAAAACCCACTCTGATGATACAGAGGAAGCGCTCAGTATCACCAAAAAATGCGTGCATTGCCGCACAATGGAGTTGATTATTTCTTTCTTCCATTCTGATCCGGAAGGAATATTGTCAGGAGCGATCCATACTTTAAATCCTTGATTGCGCAATCCTTCCGCAAGCTGGTGCGCTAATGTTTTGTCCCTCCCATCTTGTAATGAATGGCAAATAAAGATCTGCGGGTCTGTATTCATTGGTTCAGGTTCGAAGCTTGTCCCAATTTACGGCAGAAAAACAACACTCATGCTTAAATGAACCTGTGCATTTCTTAGAGGCTTCGCCTTTTTTTGTCGCAGGTTCCTGTGATT
>JBAVMD010000490.1:0-3467 GCA_049689695.1 Chitinophagaceae bacterium
CCATGATGTTCTCTGAAAAAACAAATGCTACCAGTTGAATAAGCAATAAAAAAACAGCCGATGCTTTTAAGGCAACTGCCTGCTTTATTTCTTTTGAAAAATGATGCGCAAGGTACCAGCCTACGCCTACATTGAGTATTCCGAAAAACAGGGAGGTCCTGATCAATCCGAGATGTGGCACCAGCAGCAAAGGAAAAATAAGCGAAGCAAGCAATGCGCCGATGTAATCGAACGTAAACACACGGCTCACCAGTTCTTTAAACTCTACTTTGTCTTTGAGTATCCGCATCAGCAGCGGAATTTCAAGTCCTACAAGGATGCCTGTGATGCACACGATGGCATACAGTATGATGCGGAATGAAATTGCCATTGGAAATACAATGAAAAGAATGGCCGAGCTGAAACCACCGATCACACCTACCAGCAATTCTATCCTGATGAACCATTGCAATAAACCCTTATCGAAGTATTTGGAAAGGAAAGAGCCGATACCCATCGAAAAAAGATAGACACCGATGATGGTGCTGAATTGCGTTACGCTGTCGCCCAACAGGTAAGATGCAAGCGTGCCGGCCACAAGCTCGTATATCAAGCCGCACGTAGCAATAACAAATACAGCTACCAGCAGCAGCCATTGCGATCCGCTTTCTTTTTTCATTAGCTTAATGTATGGCAGAGGCAATGATAATTGCCATGGATAACATAAAGAAGCCTGCCAGTAAAGCCAGCGCCATATTCTTGTTCTCCAGTATTTCCCTTCTCAGGTTATGCTTTGGCGTTAATACTTCCACCAGCACAAATACAACAATAAGAATAGCAATGCCGAGCAGGGAAAAAAGGACTGAGTTGGTGAGCGCTTGGGTCATGTTTATTAGTTTATTGGTTTATTAGTTTATTGGTTATTGGTTACTTGTGTGACCCCGAACTTACACCAGATGCGTTCCACTGTTCCTGGTTCGTTGATAATAATCTCCAGCCGGTGAGGTCTGCATAGGTCATGAAGCCTGCAAGTCCGATCAATACCACCACAAACCACCGGAAGGGGTACATCACCGAGCTTTTGTTGAATATATTAATCTGCATAAGTAAATGGCGAGAAGGGACTGTTGTACCATCTCTTTTTTTCTATTCTGTTAGTACGAAAATATTGTATCACGGGCCAGATGATAAGCAGCAATATGCAGATCCACATGTTACGATCATGATTTACATCGTATTTAACCTGCAAATGAAAACCCATAAGCTTGTTGCTGTAAAGCTGTTCTCTTTGTCCTGTTACCTGCAAAAAATAAGTACCTGCCGGTATTTTACCCAGGTACGCAGTGGCATCGCGGTCCCCTTCTGACCAGTTCTCCCCGTCGGTATATCCATAATAATATTCCACTCCTTTTGAAATGCCATACTCGGTACCGGTTGTTGCGTTCACGAGGGACGCGTTCAATTCAAACCAGGTATTGTCAACCGGCGCATTGATATTGAATTGAAGGTTGCTGCTCTTTTTATCCAGTATAAATTTATCCGTAACAAAACTGATGGTGTTGGTGGTATCGTTAAAAGAATAAGTTCCATTCAACAGTTCACGATCCTGTTTGGTAGATGACGTTATAGCATGAACAATTATAAGGAACAGCACGCCAATAATGGCCATGGCGATCAGCTTGGTGGAATTCACATAATATTTGGGCTCTACAGCGCCAACGCCGCTTTTAGGAGGCAAGCCTACAGGAAAAACAAAATTGTCCTTAAGGTCGCTGCTCTCTATATGCTGTCCCAAAAACCAGGTAATGCCTTCTCTCTTGCTTGTTTCCTGTATCCACACTTCAGGCGGGGAAATAAATTCTTTAACGTCTGTGCCTTCAGGATTGAACAGGTTGTATGGAAATTCTCCCTGCGCATTTACGATGAGGTAACTATAACGATTGTATAATTGAAAAGACTCTTTGCGGAACGAAATAGTCGTAGCCGTTTTATTGATCACCGGTGCCTCGCCTTGTTCCCTTACATACATCCAGTGCCCGCTGAACTCACTTAAAAAAGCAAACCCCTCTTCAGGATTGTACAATGTATATTCCTTCCATTGCGAAGCGTACTGATTTTTTTCTTCCTTCAATGCATAGCCGATCACTTCATAATTGATTCCCTTAACGATGCCTTTCGAACCTAAACTGATCTCGCTGAACCTATCAATACTATTACGATCGCCTGTGCCTTTAAAATTTCCCTCGCCCTTCATTTCATAATGCATGCCGCAATTATTGCAGGCGCAGCTTTGCGCATAAGGATAAGTTTTTACATGAACCTGGTTCTTGCAATTGATGCAGGTGAATGATTTGCCGGGATTAGCTTCATGCCGCAGATTGGTGAATTGCATTGACTCAAAAGACGCATAGAAGACTTCAAATGCCAGAACATAATTCCGCTCAAATTCAAATAAGGCTATCTGTTGCCCATTGCCGGAAGAGAATTCAAATAACCTGAAAATATTGTCGCTTTCGGGAATATAAAGTTCGCCTTCAATTTCCCATTTGTAAGATTTGTATTTTTTCTCGAGTATAAAATCAATTTCCTTGATTAATTTTTTCTTTGTGCCAATCTCAAGATTATCAAGATTAACGCTCGCCATTGGGCCGTGTACTGTTGTGCGTTTCAATATCGAATAAAACCCATACCCTTCGCCTAAATAAGCAAGCTCGCCATCATTAAAAAGAATGGTCCAGTAATTAAACACAGACTCTTCGAACCAGCCGCGAAACCTGCCCAGCACTTTGAAATCCCTGTCCTTCCATTTGCCAAAGCTGCCGGGTTGAATGAGTTCTATTTTATTCTGGATGACAAAAAACGGCTTTTCAATTAATGTTCCCCCTTCCTTGCGATTGATGACAGCTCCGCACGCGCATTGCAGGATATTAACCTGCTCATGCGAGAAGGTGAGCACACGGCCACACTTAGGACATTGAGGTATGATGGTTGAGCTCATCAGCGTTTCAGAAATTGTTCATTGGTTACGGAAGCTGCAAAATGGTCTTTAATGGACTCATAAATTTTATTTACAGTGCCATTATTGTTGCGCAGGTAATTACTGAGGTAAATATCTATGTTAATTCTTCCGTGCTCAGGCCAGGTGTGTATGGAAAGATGGCTTTCGCTAAGGCATACCACGGCGGTATAACCCGCGGGAGAAAAATTATGATATACCTCGCCCAGTTTCTGAAGGCCGTGCTGTTGAATAAGCTCATCCACCAGCTCGCGGAAAGATTCATATTTATCCAATGAAGAAGTCTGGTCGCTCGCCAATGTAGCGATCAGATGCGTGCCAGGATGATAGGTCATAGCAGGGGTTCTGGTTCAGGGGCGAAAAATAAGGATTCTGGGAATAAGAAACAAGGGACGAGGCGTCAAGGCACAAGGAACAAGGCACAAGAAGCAAGTAAAGAATTAAAGCGGGTGACCCCTTATCTCTTTACTTG
>JBAVMD010000491.1:0-4496 GCA_049689695.1 Chitinophagaceae bacterium
GTTACATCCAGTGACCTGAATGTATTTGACATCTCTTCTCCAACTAACCCGGTCTTCAGCAATAAGGTGCCTGTTGGATGGAATATAGAGACAGTTTATCCTTTTAAAGACAGGCTATTTGTAGGTTCTATGACGGGGATGTTTATTTTCGGCACGCAAAATCCGCTCGCTCCAAATAAAATAGGACAGTTTGCGCACGTGCGTACCTGCGATCCCGTGATTGCTGATGACCACAATGCCTATGTTACACTGCGCTCTGGTAATGAATGCCAGGGTTTCACCAATCAGCTGGACGTTTTGAACATTGATAATATTACGGCGCCCACGCTTGTGAAAACGTACCAGCTTACCAATCCGCACGGGCTTTCAAAAGACGGCAACACACTTTTCGTTTGCGATGGTAAAGATGGCCTTAAGATATACGATGTAGCTAACACAAGTTCTTTGAACCTGCTGAAGCACCTGAAAGGGCTCGAGACCTACGACGTGATCGCTTATAATAAAGTAGCGCTTGTGGTAGCCAAAGATGGATTGTACCAATTTGATTATTCCAACCTGAACGATGTGCGGATGCTGAGCAAAATAGGTTATAAGAATTAGCTGATGGGGTGATTAGCTTATCAGCTAATTATCAAATTATTAATAAAAATGTATGAAACGAATATTGATATTTCTTCTTGCGCTTGCACCGCCGGTGCTTAGTGCGCAGGTCACCAAGAAAAAGAATTGCAGCTGCAGCTTCAGTTCCATCAACCAGGTGGGATTGCTGGAAGGCTCGGACCGTTCATCATTCAACCTTCAGACAATTAACGGGCTGCGGTACAAAACCTGGTTTGCAGGAGCTGGCGTTGGGCTCGATAAATACCATACACGCAGCATTCCTGTCTTTTTCGATCTGCGTAAAGACCTGTTGAAAAAATGGAATACCCCTTTTATCTATGGCGATATCGGCGTGAATTTGCCGTGGACGAAGAAGAGTGAAGATGGTTGGTGGCTGCGCAGTGAATTCGATCGCGGTGCATATTACGATGCAGGCATCGGGTACAAGCTTAATTTAGGCAAGGGCCGCGCCTTATTATTCAGCGGAGGATTCAGCCTGAAAAAAATGCGGGAAACAAGATTTGTAACAACCACATGCCCCTTCGTTGGGCCATGTCCTGAAATAGAAGGCGAACGGTATGATTTTACATTTAAAAGGTTTTCAGTGAAAGCGGGGCTGCAATTGTAATGTGCAAATTCGCAAATACGAAAATGTGCAAATGAAGTTCATGTGAAAATCGGCTTTCTTTCATTTTCACATTTTCGTATTTGCTAATTTGATTATTTCTTCAAGAACGCCAGATTACGCTGTATTCCCTTAAACTTAGCCCGCTTCAACGGTGAGTTGCGGAATATATCACGGAAAGATTCTTCTGTCATCGCTTCCCATTCTTTTGTGGTAAGGTTCAGTACTTCCGGTAAGGCTGTAAGCCCTTCTTCCTGTGTGGGTGTTGCAAAACGGTTCCATGGGCAAACATCCTGGCAGGTATCGCATCCAAACATCCAGTTATCAAATTTCCCCTGCATGTTTTCAGGTATCAGCATTTCTTTAAGTTCGATGGTGAAATAAGAAATGCACTTGCTGCCATCGATTACTTTATTGTCGAGGATCGCTTCTGTGGGACAAGCCTCTATGCACCTCCTGCAACTTCCGCAGTAATCTTTTGCAAAGGGATCGCCGTATTGTAATTCCAGATCAGTGATCAGCGTAGCTATAAAAAAGAATGAGCCCTGTTGCCTGCTGATAAGGTTGCCGTTTTTTCCTACCCATCCCAATCCGCTGCGCGTAGCCCAGCTTCGCTCCAGTACCGGCGCAGAATCAACAAACCCACGGCCATTCACTTCGCCGATGTTTTCCCTCATGTACAGCAACAGTTGCTTCAGCTTTTCTTTTATCACTTCATGATAGTCTTTGCCGTAAGCATATTTCGAGATCTTAAGTTCGCCGGCTTGCTGCTGTTCAGGGTAGTAATTCAATAACAATACGATAACGCTTTTTGCTCCCGGCACCAGCTTGCCGGGGTCGATGCGCAGGTCAAAATGATTTTCCATATACTGCATGCCGCCCTGGTAGCCGTTCTTAAGCCACGATTCAAGCCTGCGCGCTTCATCGTCAAGCGGCTGCGCTTTGGCAATATTGCATGCGGTAAAGCCCAGCCGTGCGGCCTCCTGTTTAATGAGAAGAGTATTTTTTTGCTGATTCAGCATCTGATAAAAAAACGTGTTTTAACCCCTTGCGCTTGTGTTGTTTAAATAATATATTCGCACCACCCTAAACATCCTTATTATATGAGATTACTTCTGAGGACCGTTGTGACGGTTGCAATCCTGCTATGGCAGCAAAATTACCTCTCTGCACAGGAAAAATCAGATATTAAATTCGGCAAACCTGCTCCTGAGGCATTTAATCTGTCGGCCTATAAATTCGACACTACTGCCGGTGCTGTTTGCATAGCCGATATCGGCACCAGTGATTTCGAAGGAAATAAGGACGGTTTCTTCAGCCTGATATTTAAGCGGCAGGTGCGCATCAAGATACTCAACAAGAACGGGTTCGACGCGGCATCTTTCAAAATATGGCTTTATGAAAACAATGATAGCGAGGAAAAACTCGAAAAGCTGAAAGCAATTACATATAATCTTGAAAACGGTAAAGTGGTTGAAACAAAACTTGAAGATAAATCCGTTTTCAAAGACAAGGTCAGTAATAACTGGTCAGTAAAAAAGTTCACGCTTCCGGCCGTAAAAGATGGTTCTATCATTGAGGTAACCTACTCCATCAAATCAGATTTTCTTTTTAACCTGCGACCCTGGGAATTTCAGGGACAGTACCCGCGTTTGTGGAGTGAGTATACGGCAAACATCCCTGATTATTTCAGTTACGTATTTCTCACGCAGGGGTTTCATCCATTTCATATAAGAAAGGATGAACTGACTTTCAAGACCTATACCATCATGCAAAACAATAACTCCCGCGGCCAGGATGAAATTACGCTGAGTTCAAATGTGATTCAAAGCCGTTGGGTGATGAAAAATGTTCCTGCGCTTAAAGAAGAAAGCTTCACTACCACGATGGGTAATTACGTTTCCAAAATTGAGTTCCAGCTATCTGAATACAAGCAACCGCTGGAACCAAAACAATTCATGGGCGATTGGAATACTTTCAGCGAAAGCCTGCTGAAACGGGAAGACTTTGGCCAGGCGATCAATAAAGCCAATAATTGGCTGGATGATGATATAAAAAAGATCACTGCGGGCGCTACCACCTATCTCGAAAAAGCGAAAAAAATATATGCTTATGTGAGAGATAATTTTACTTGTACCAATGCAAATCAATTTACACTGAACGATAACCTTAAAAATGTTTTTAAAAAGCGTAATGGAACGGTGGGCGACATCAACCTGTTATTAATTGCGATGTTGCAGCATGAAGCAATTTCTGCGGCGCCAGTTCTTCTGAGCACAAGGGAACATGGGTTTACGCACCAGGTGTACCCGTTGATAGACAGGTTCAATTATGTGATCGCCGGCTGTATGATCGATAACAGGCAATATTACCTTGATGCAACCGAGCCTAAGCTAGGATTTGGAAAACTGCCCATTCGCTGCTACAATGGCCACGCGCGCCTGATTAATAATGAATCGCCAAACGCAGTTTTCTTTGTTGCCGATTCGCTTCGCGAGCAAAAGATGACCACGGTATTTATTACAAACGATGATAAAGGAAAACTTGTTAGTGCGCTCACATCAAAGCTGGGATACTATGAATCGCTCGCATTGCGAGGCAATATTTCCCAGAAAGGAAAAGATGAGCTGTTGAAAAGCATTAAAGCACAATATCCATCAGAGTTTGAATTGGGTGCGTTGGAAATAGATTCATTGGATAATACCGAGCAATCCGTGCAGATCAGGTACAATATCGATCTTAGTGGCTTCCAGGAAGACATTGCCTATTTCAATCCAATGCTGGCCGAAGGGTATAAAGACAATTATTTTAAATCTGTGGAGCGTTTTTACCCGGTAGAAATGCCTTATGCCTTTGATGAAGTATTTGTTTTCAACATGGAAATACCAAAAGGCTATGTTGTGGATGAACTGCCAAAATCAGCCAAAATAAATTTTAATGACACGCAGGGTTCGTTCGAATACCTTATCAGTAACACCGGCACTAATATCACGCTCCGTTCACGGGTAAGGCTTAACCGCGCCACGTTTATGCCGGAAGATTATGAAGGGCTGCGGGGTTTCTTCGATTACATCGTTAAAAAGCACGGCGAGCAGATTGTATTTAAAAAGAAAAAATAGCCACCCTGTTTAATAACATGTAAATAACAGTTTTGGGCTGGCGTGGACCTGCCGCAAATTGCCCACATATAGTATAAATATTATATTCGCGCCAACCCCCTAAACCACCCTAAACATATGAGATCATTACTTAAGGCCTTTGTGCCTGTTTT
>JBAVMD010000492.1:0-2691 GCA_049689695.1 Chitinophagaceae bacterium
GTCGTATACTGCGGTATCATGAAGCCGCTGTTCAATCCTACATTCTTCATCAGCAACATGGGCAGTCCCCATTTGCCCTCGAGCAGAAGGTAACAGCGGCGGTCTGAAATATTCCCGATCTCCGCTGCTGCAAAACAGGCATAATCCAACGGCAAAGCCATCGGCTGGCCATGAAAATTGCCGCCACTGATTGTATCGTCTTCTGAAAAAATAATTGGATTGTCTGTTACTGAATTCAATTCTGTTTCCGTAAGCTCTTTCAAATGCAGCCAGGCATTTCGCGAAGCGCCGTGTACCTGCGGCATGCAACGAAGCGAATAAGGGTCCTGCACGCGTCCGCAATCCATATGACTTTGCATGATATCAGAATCGCTCAGCATCAGGCGCAAGCGTTGCGCCACCAGTTTGCTTCCTGCGTAAGGCCGCAGTTCATGCAGCCGCCGGTCAAATGGCGCCTGTGTGCCGGTAAGCGATTCAAGGCTCATGGCCCCGATAATATCCGCTGCTTCCAGGCAATTGTGCAGGCGTTCAACGGCTTTCACCGCATAAGAAAGTATGAACTGGGTGCCGTTGATCAGCGCTAACCCTTCCTTTGGACCCAATTGAATGGGTGGCAGGTTGAGTTGTTGCAGCAACTGGCCGGCTGGCATCCGGAGCCCTTTATAAAAAACCTCACCGAGCCCTACCAGTGGCAGGAACAAATGCGCCAGCGGAGCAAGGTCTCCCGACGCGCCTACCGAACCTTTTTCAGGTACAACCGGAATAACATTATGTTCGATATGCCAGAGAATCCGTTCTATAGTTTGCAACTGTACGCCGGAAAATCCCCGCGCCAGCGCGTGTACTTTGGTGAGCAGCATCAGCTTTGCAATGTCTGATGGAACAGGAGCGCCTACCCCTACGCTATGGCTCTGTAATATTTTATACTGAAGTGTTTGCGTGTCCTGGTCAGAGATCTTGGTATTAGCCAGGATGCCGAAGCCGGTATTGATGCCGTAAACCGTTTTATTATTATCTACAATGCGGCGTACGTGCTGCTGACTGGCGTTGATGGCAGCAACGGCCTGTTGCGATAAAACGCCTTGTACGGCGCCATTCAGCAAACCCGTTGCGGTACCTGTTGTAAGATGACCGGTTCCGTAATTAAAAACATTCATGAGCAGGCAATGTGGGTCAAAAATAAGGTTTACTGGTTTATTGTATTGTTCGTATTATCCTATAGACATATCGGCTGTCTGACCAGTAAACCAATAAACCAACAAACCAATAAACTAATAAACCCTACATTTGAATCCCGATGCGTTACATTCTTCTTATACCTGCTTTGTTCCTGTTCCTTTCAAATATTCCATTTATTCATAAAATGGATATGAAAGAGGCAATGGCAAAAATGAAGAAGGACGGGTGTTGCAAGAAAGCCGACAGCCGCAAAGGCAGTTGCAGGATGAGTGACGAAAATGCCTCCTGCTCCAGGCCACCTGTACAGAAAGAAGAGCCCTGCAAGAAAACCGAAGGAAGCTGCGCTAAACAGGCTGAATCTACCTGCGTTTGCATTTGCTGTTTCCAGTTTGCGGCTCCCGCGCCGATCGGCACCAATTTACAATTTCAATGTAACAGCCTCGAGAAGGCATTATCTTCTTATCTACTACAACATTGGAAAGATCCGCAGCTTGCGGTGCCGTGGCAGCCTCCGGATGTTTGATTAGAATATCAGATTTATTAGATTTCATTTAATTGCTGAGATAAAGTATTGGCATACTTGTCCATGCCGCAATCTCAAATCAAAAAATCTATTCAAACATCAAATTTTGATATGAAAAAACTATTGTCCCTGGCTTTAATAGCCATGATGGCTACGGCCAGCGTAAATGCAGCCACTTTCCAGCACGATAAGGATTGCAACAAGGAATGTTGCAAAAAGTGCGACGATAAAAGCAAGGAAGCCTGCAAAGGCCAGAAGTGCGCAAAGGAAGAAAGTGCAAAGAAATGTGATCCTAAAAAGGAATGCGGCAGCAAGCAAAGCTAAAGAGCCTTTAATAACGAAAGCCCCTTTTAAAGGGGCTTTCATCTTATATCCCGAAACTGCGTTCCGGAAAAATTTGCCTTGATAAAACTATTTCTTGGTCACTTTCTTCTTAATATTCTCAACCTCTACCATGAAGCTTGCCACATTAGAATCTGAATACGTGCCATAGGCATCTACAAGCGTACCCTTTCGACCGTCAGAAGTTTGTATCACGTACAGGATCGACATATCGTCGGGATCCGACGTTCCTTCAAAACGGAAGAAGTCAGGCACTTCAATGTCTGATGGTGCGTAAACCGTTCCGGTGGTTAAATTCTTCAAACCCGCTTCGGTACCCTGGAATTCGTCTGTATACCCTTTCTCCGCCAATTTCTTATGGCATTTATCAAGGTCGGTCATATATGTTAATCGGTCGTTTGCTTTTAAAAGTTCCATATTCGGTGTTTAGGTATAGCTATAGAAATACTTTGCCAAACTTATTTCGGTGGGTTTCAGGCAGATAGTGAGGCTTAAGTGAGGATAATTGAGGAAGGAGGTCAACAAAAAATTATCTTCCCGTTTTTAAAAATCATGCGAAAGGAAAATAAAGAATAGCTATTTTTGCGCCGCTTCCAGCCGGTCCGGTAGCTCAGTTGGATAGAGCAACTGCCTTCTAAGCAGTAGGT
>JBAVMD010000493.1:0-3069 GCA_049689695.1 Chitinophagaceae bacterium
GTTACAGTATCCGCTTACTCCACGTGCTATCATGAGCGATTGGTTCAAGTTCAGTGACGATCTTTTGAAACGCGAAGATTTCGGAATGGCCGTTGGCAAGGCAAACAACTGGCTCGATGACGATATAAAGGCGATCACTGCAGGAGCAACCACACAACTGGACAAAGCAAGAAAAATATATTCTTATGTACGGAATAATTTTACCTGTACCAGTAATGGGTTCGCGCTTTCAGAAAACCTTAAGAGCGTATTCAAAAAACGAAATGGCAATGTGGGAGATATCAACCTGCTGCTGATAGCTATGTTGCAGCATGAGGGAATTACCGCTGAGCCGGTGCTTCTCAGTACACGCAGCCATGGGTTCACGCATGAAATGTATCCGCTGATAGACCGGTTCAATTATGTGATCGCAGGTCTTACCATTGATAATGCAGAGTATTATCTCGACGCTACCGAACCTAAGCTTGGGTTTGGAAAGCTGCCCATTCGCTGCTATAATGGCCATGCGCGTTTCATCAGCAATCAATCGCCGGACCCTGTGTACTTCGTTACAGATTCGCTCAGGGAACAAAAGATGACCACCGTATTCATCGCAAACGATGAAAAGGGGAAAGTGGTGAGCACATTGACCTCGAAGCTTGGTTATTATGAGTCGCTGTCGTTGCGCGGCAAGGTTTCAGAAAAAGGAAAGGATGAGCTGCTGAAAAGCATCAAAACAGAATATCCTTCTGAATACGAAATAAGCGGCCTGCTGCTTGATTCGATAGATAATACAGAGCAGCCGGTGCAGATAAAATACAACATCGACTTCAATAGTTTCCAGGAAGACATCGTCTACTTCAATCCGATGCTGGCAGAAGGGCAAAAGGACAATTATTTTAAATCGGCCCAGCGTTTTTACCCTGTAGAAATGCCTTACGCCTTCGATGAGATCTATGTTTTCAATATGGAAATACCGACGGGTTATGTAGTAGATGAATTGCCAAAATCGGCCAGGGTAAATTTTAATGATAGCGAAGGATCATTTGAATATCTCATCAGTAATACGGGCACCGGTATCATGCTTCGCTCACGTGTGAAGTTGAACCGCGCCACGTTTATGCCAGACGATTATGAAGGCCTCCGTAGCTTCTTCGATTATATTGTAAAAAAACATGCAGAGCAGATCGTATTCAAAAAGAAAAAGTGAGTTATGCGTAAAATGTATTTACCGGTATTCTTATTCTTCTGCGTCTCATCAGCCATCGCACAGAATAATTATTCCATCATTTCTATAGATTCTACCTTGTTCAAAGAAGCCAACGTGGTGCTTCGGTACGATGACAATCGTTACGAGATGAAAAGTCTCGAAAAGGCGGTTGAGTACTGCAAGTACGCCATTACCATTCTGAATGAAAAAGGTGATGAGCATTCGGGACTGGTAGTGCCCTATGACCGCTTCAATTCGATAGACTATATCGAAGGAACGCTGTACGATGCTTTCGGCAAGAAAATACGCAGCCTGAAAAAGGGCGACATCAAGGACCTTACCGGTTCAGGATACAGCCTCGCGGATGATGACCGGTATAAGGAACATAATTTTTATCATCGCGTGTATCCGTACACGGTAGAGTATGAATATGCTGTAATCAGGAAAGAGACCATGTTCTTTCCGCGCTGGTTCCCGCAAACTG
This sequence comes from Chitinophagaceae bacterium, assembly GCA_049689695.1. Lineage (GTDB taxonomy): Bacteria > Bacteroidota > Bacteroidia > Chitinophagales > Chitinophagaceae > DASPKM01. Next base: position 1,674 of record JBAVMD010000493.1, read on the forward strand.
ATGAGTTATATGCTGTGCAGGAAAGCAAGTTCACGGTGATTGTTCCTGCCGCATACAAATTCAGGTACAAAGCATTTAATTATCCAGGTCAGCCCGAGGTGACCACGCAGGGTGATAAAACAACTTATCAATGGAGCGCAAAGAAACTGCCTGCCATTCGCTATACTTTCGGCTTTCCCGGCTGGAAGCATATAAGTCCGATGGTAGTAACAGGCCCTACTGATTTCCAGATAGAGGAATACAAGGGCAACATGGGTAACTGGCAGGATTACGGAAAGTTCATTCAAACCCTTAACCAGGGAAGGGATGTCTTGCCGGATGTCATCAAGGCACAGGTACAGTCTGTTGTTAATGGCAAAAAAACTCCGCGTGAAAAAGTAGAGGCCCTGTACGATTTTTTGCAAAAGAACACAAGGTATATCAGTGTTCAATTAGGAGTAGGAGGGTGGCGGCCGTTTGACGCTTCGTATGTTGCAAAGAACAGGTACGGCGATTGCAAGGCACTATCCAACTATATGTATTCCTTGTTGAAGGAAGCTGGTATTCCATCTTATTACACACTTATCCGCGCAGGCGAGAATGTAGACGATATAGTACCGGATTTTCCCAGCAGCCAGTTCAACCACGCCATACTTTGCGTGCCGCTGGAAAACGACAGCATGTGGCTGGAATGCACCAGCCAGGACCAAGTGCCCGGTTACATGGGTTCGTTTACTGGTAACCGGCATGCGGTGATCATTACGCCCGAAGGCGGTAAGCTGGTGGGCATGCCGGTTTACGGCCTGAAAGAAAACCAGCAGGTAACGCGCATAAAAGCAACAGTGGATGAAAATGGAAATATGATGGTGGATCAATCGGCGGACTACTCCGGGCTTATGCAGGATGATTATCATGACATGATCAACAACCTCAGTAAAGAAAAGCTGAAAGAGTATCTCGGCCGGCAGATCGATCTTGCAACGTTTGACATTGTTGACTTTCATTATACGCAGGACAGAAAAAAAGTTCCTGTAATGCACGAAGCGTTGAAATTATCTGTAAGCAACTACGCACAGATATCGGGCAAAAGAATATTCGTAAACCCTAATGTGAGCAACCGCGTTGGCACTAAATTATTACCACAGGAGAGAAAATATCCATTGCTGCTGAGAACTGCCTATGTGCAGCACGACTCTGTGGAGATCACGGTGCCTGCGGGTTATAAACCAGAAGCTGTTCCTGCGCCTATACAGGTGGAGAGCAAATTTGGAAAGTATAGTGGCAATTATAAAGTAGAAGGAAACAAAGTGATCTACTACCGCCGCTTTGAACGCTACAACGGCTTATTCGAAAGCAGTTTTTATCCTGAGCTGGTTAAATTTTACGAACAGATATATAAAGGAGATAGAAGCAGGGT
>JBAVMD010000494.1:0-7628 GCA_049689695.1 Chitinophagaceae bacterium
ATCCAGCAGAGCATCGTCCATATTTATATCCAGGATCTGTGCTCCGCTTTCTACCTGCTGTCGTGCAACGCTTAAAGCTTCCTCGTATTTGTTGTCGCGTATAAGCCGCGCGAATTTTTTTGAGCCCGTAACGTTGGTACGTTCACCAACGTTTACAAAATTGGTCTCAGGGCGAACCACCAGTGGTTCCAATCCGGAAATCCTGAGATACGGTTTGATGTGTATGGGTTCACTCATGATAGTTCTTATATTGGTTCAAGGTTGCACAGATGTTATAAGTCGATTGGTCAATTAGTCATTGAGTCACTAGGTCACTAGGTCATTAGGTCATTGGTCATTGAGTCATTGAGTCATTAGTTCGTTTGCATTAGTCAATGACCTAATGACCAATTGACCCAATGACCTCTTAAAGCGCTTCTTCCAAAACCGGTAATTGCCTCGGCTTGCATTTTCTCACTTGTTCTGCAATATGCCTGATATGATCGGGCGTAGTGCCGCAGCAGCCGCCAACAATATTTACAAATCCTGCTTCAGCCCATTCTTCTATAAAGTGAGCGGTATCTTCCGGATGTTCATCATATTCACCCATTGCATTCGGCAAACCGGCGTTAGGGTAGGCAGAAGTATAACAGGCTGCTATCTGCGCCAGTTCTTCGATGTGCGGACGCATTTCTTTGGCACCCAGCGCACAATTCAACCCGATGCTGATTGGCCTTGCATGCATTACGGAAGTGTAAAAAGCTTCAAGGGTCTGACCGCTTAAAGTACGACCGGATGCATCTGTAATGGTACCACTGATCATTACCGGCAATTCTTTCTGTACGGTATCGCGGAAATATTTTTTTATGGCAAAGATGGCAGCCTTTGCATTCAGCGTATCAAAAATGGTTTCTATCAGCAACAGGTCCACGCCTCCCTCTACCAGTCCTTTTACCTGCTCATAATAAGCCGCTACAGCTTCATCGAACGAAAGCGCGCGGAAGCCGGGATTGTTCACGTCTGGCGACAGCGAAAGGGTTTTGTTCATGGGGCCGATGGCTCCAGCTACAAATGGGCCCGGTTCACCCTCTGGCATCATTGCGCTGGCGAGAAACTCGTTCACAGCGTCCCTTGCACATTTCGCCGCAGCCAGGTTTAATTCGTACGCAAGCGACTCCATATTGTAATCCGCCAGCGAAACGCGTTGTGCGTTGAAAGTGTTGGTCTCGATGATATCTGCCCCTGCTTCCAGGTATTCTTTATGAATGCTTTTAATGATCTCGGGTTGCGTAAGGCTAAGAAGGTCGTTATTGCCTTTGAGGTCAGAATGCCAGTCTTTGAAGCGCTCGCCCCTGTAATCAGCTTCAGAAAGCTTATAACGCTGGATCATGGTTCCCATGGCCCCGTCGATGATGAGGATGCGCTCATTCAAAATATCGCGAATGCTTTTCATGTTCTGATAGTTAAATGTTCAAATGCAGGGGTTTGCAAAGGGCGTTCAACCTTGTGCTTAATAAATGAACCCATAAACGTTGGGAAACAGTTGAGTGAGTTTCTTGGCGTTTATTAGTTCTGTTGCTGGCCGAACAATAAACAAATCCGCCTGTAAATAATTGGCAAAGATAAACGCATTGTTGGGAAAAGCAAAATCAGCGGTATATGAAACTGCCCGGTTTAAGCCTTGGAACGCCGTGCTGGCTAACAAATGCTTCAAGGGCGTCAATTGCGGACACAACTCCGTCTAAACCGTAAAGGATCTTTTTAGAACTGCAGCCCAGCCATGATAGCAACTGTAGAATTGTATAATACCTGTCAATTGCGAGAGCGGTGGATATCGCTCCAGAGGTTGGGTCAAAGCATATTGGTTCATAATGCGCTATCCTGTTTCTGATCTCATTGATCTTTATCAGCCGTTGGAAAATATCTTTCTGCCTGGTTCCAAAAGGACGATCGGGAAATATCTCCAGCAAACTACTGCCCGAAGCGGCGAACTCCTTTTTTGAAACCTGGTAAACCCAAAACCCAAATGATAGCTGGGCTATTAATCTATCATATGTGTATTTTGATCCCAGTTTATTAATTGCCTGTTGAATGGAATGAAGAGAGTGCTCGCATCCTTCTGCATCCAAAAAGCCGCCGGGCTGAGCTGCATCTGCCAACCAGTTTTGTCCTTTACTTTTTACAAAATGTCTATCGATCGAGTTTCGAAATATTATTTCAAAGATTCCGATAACAGCATATAGTTTTTGAGACAACATTATGTTTGCCCTGTATAATTTCAGTGCTTGCTGCTTGTTATTATTGCACGCTGAATAATAACGGTTAAACCGTGGTTTAGAAATAGCGGTATGAAATTGTCTGTTCGGCATGCTGATAAAAAATTTATTGCTAAAGCATAGAACCTTTCAGAATACTTTGTTACTTTTACAATGAGGCCTGCGATGCCGCTGTTTAACTTCGGGTTAATTAAGCTTGCAGGTAAGTAATTGAGGGCCATTTTTTATGGCCCTTTTTCTTTTGGAGATGTGTAATTAGTAGTGGAGATTATCTACAGGCAACCTACTGAGATATATTGATAAAAAATTCAGCGAAGATCAAAAAGATTTTATCCGATTATGCTATCGGCGGCTAACGTAATTTTCTACCGGTAAACGATTACTGATACTGCGAGCCAAAGTAAGTTCATCGGCATATTCTAACTCACCACCAAATGCAATGCCCCTGGCGATGGTAGTAACGCGCACATCAGTGCCCTGCAGCTTTTTTTGAATGTAATAAATAGTAGTATCACCCTGGATGGTAGGGTTCAATGCAAAAATCACTTCCTCAGAATTCTCTTTTTTTATGCGTGAAATGAGCGGATCAATAGTAAGCTGGTCAGGACCTATGCCATCAAGCGGAGAAATAATCCCGCCAAGCACATGGTAAGTACCGCTGTATTGCTGCGTGCTTTCAATAGCAATAACATCCCTTATACTTTCCACTACGCAAATCAGCTGTTGCTTGCGGTGCGGATTAGAACAAATAGAACAGGTTTCTGCATCGGATACATTGAAGCAACGCCTGCAAAACCGGATCTCCGTTCTCATTTGCGAAATGATCTCGCCAAACTGCGCTACTTCTGCCGCATCCTGCTTTAATAAATGAAGCACAAGGCGCAAAGCCGTTTTCTTCCCGATGCCTGGCAGCCTCGCAAATTCATTCACTGCTTTTTCAAGAAGAGAGGAGGAAAATTGCATGCATCAAAGATACAGGCAATAAGGAACAAGGGACAAGAAACAAGGTACAAGAAGTTCCCGACTTGTGCCTTGTTCCTTGCACCTTGTCCCTTAAATTGTTATCACAACGTGATATCAACTTCATTGTCCCAATTAGGCTTTACCGTCAGCCGACGTGTAATTGGCTGTACTTTTTCCGACTGGCGGTGTTTGCCGAAAAATTCGCCGGGATCCCATTTGCCATTGCGGTTTTCATCAAATAAAATGCGCAGCTCATATTCCCCCGGAACAAACAGCCTGATGTTCACATCACGCCCGGTAAATACATGTGTATAACGTACCTGCTCATTCTGTACAAATAGCAGCACAGGGTTTTTGCTCATGTCAAGGTTAAGGAACCGCAGTTTGAGCGAGCCATAATCAGCTTCTTTGCGGGTGCGAAAATTCAGCGTATCGGTTCTGGGGATTTTTCTTCCAAGGCTATCTTCGGCAAAATCCCTGTCTACGATAATATTATACACCGTATTGCCTATCCAGGGATGTTTAAATGTGAGCAATTTTCTACTGGTATCCAGAACGGGGGATTGGCTGGGAATAACATTAAACTGTTCATCGGTAAACTTCAGCTTGGTGGAGTCAAAATTCTTAAGTGGATTTGAAAACCGCACCTCGAGATTGCCCAACAGGTCCAATTGTTCATTCTCGATATTGGTTGTAATGCGCAGCATCCTGTCCGTTGTATTTGCCCTGGCCGATCTGCCCGTTGTAGCCGTGCCCGACGTTGCACCACCCCTTGTATCTGCCTTTTCGCGATAAGCGTACAGTACAATAGGCGGTGCGCCTGCACCCGTTTTCACGGGATCGTTGGCAAAACCAAATAGTTGGCTGGGCGATTGGTATCTTTTACTGCCGCCTTCGTCTTTTAACGCGTAAACATTAAAACTGCCTGGGGGAAGATTTTGAAAACGGAAATTGCCATCGCGGTCAACACGGGTATAATAGCGTGGCCGCTCATTCACCACGGCTGAGTCGTCCATACCTGTATGCAGCATCACTATTAATGTGCTGTCTATACCGCCTGTTTCAGCCAGAAATACTTTGCCGCTTAGCTGCATGGTATCGAATACAGGGCCGGTAGAAAAGATGTAAGTGAAATCCTTCAGTTCATTCCCCTCATTAATGTCGCGGATGGCATTGCCAAAATTCAGGGTGTAGGTAGTATTTGGCTCAAGGGTGTCTTTAAGTGAAACCGTGACCGTGCGCAACCTTCCTTCTACAAAAGGCGCGATCTTGGGCGTGGGAGAAACAATCAGGTTTTCCATAATGTTACTGACCTCCACGTATTCATCAAACACAAAAGTGATACGGTTATTGGTAAAATTCCGGCTGGAATCGCCGGGGGTGGCCTTAAGCAGCACAGGTGGAATAGAATCCCTGGGGCCGCCGGAGGGAGGGATCATGTTTGCACAACCCGCCAGGCCAATGCCTTCTGCAAGCATAAAAAGAGAAAAAATACCTATGATAACCGCCCTTGTGAAGAATTGCCTTTTCATGAATGAGGGCAAACTTAGTCCCTTTCTGTTCATTCTGCTCTTAAAAAACAGATAAAATAAGGAAGGCACAAGGGACAAGGCACAAGGTGCAAGGTTCAAGTAACAAGGCACAAGAAGCAAGGGAAGGCATTAAGTTATAAAGTAGGCTCATACAAAGAACGGCCCCTTGATACTTTCCTTGCTTCTTGTGCCTTGTTCCCTGAACCTTGTGCCTTATCCAATCATTCGGATTGATATAACCGCTGACTACTATTCCTCATTAGCCATGGATTAGGTTCCTGCTCCGCATCCTCTTCCTGCAGATCGTGCAGGGCTATCGCCATGTTATTGGTCTTTACAAAATTGCACCAATGACAATCTTCTTTCCCGCAACCGGTATAGAACTCGCGGTTCCGGATCTTTTGCCATACGCTTACAATCTGCTGTGTTACGGTTTCAATGTCGGCGGGAGTAACCACCACCTTGGCTTTGTGATAGCGCCTCTTTTTATCAGGCTCCACAAAATCAAATTCCGTGCTGATGATCTGCCAGCCACGTTCGTTTCCGTCTGCCAGCATTTTATAAAATACCGCCTGCCGCCAATAATCGCCACCATTTGGGTCTTTTTCTGAAGGCGGCGCCAGCTTACTCCTGGCTTTTTCGGGATCGCCGGTTTTATAATCCACCACATTCACATTCTTTCCGTCAAATTCCAGTTTGTCGAGCTTACCCTTCAGCGGAACCTCTTTCACCGTCACGTTCCTTATATTCCTTTCAATCACCACGATCTTATTCCATGTATCGATATAAGTATCATAATAGTTGCCCAGCACATCCCGGCCATACTCAGACCTGCGATCAAACTGCTCTTTGGTAAAGCTTTCGCGGTGGCGGTGCATATACCACTCAAAGAACTGAATGAATTTTTCTTTCGAAACAAACTGCCTGTTGGTTTCCTGCAGGCCCCGGAACAATTGTTCCAGCGCATAGTGAACGGCCGAGCCAAATTCTGCGGCTTCATTCTTTGGCGATGGAATACGGATGAGATTGCGGTAATAAAACAACAGCGGACAGGTCAGATAATTATTCAGTGCAGTAACACTCATCACAAAACCTTCCAGCAACCTTCCTATCAGGTCTTCCATCTTTTCAATTTCAGGAGCAGTTTCCTGAAAGTGCAGTGCCTGGAAATCTGTAAAAGTTGATTCGTCCAGGAAAACCTTTTCCACAGGCAGCTCCTGTTTTATTTCTGCTATGAACATAGAAGGTTCCAGTTCTTTTCCATCGTTGGCAAAGCGGCAATAAGAAATAGCGAGGTGTTGCTCTGCCCTTGTCATAGCCACATAAAATAACCTGCGCAGCTCTTCTTCATCATTATGCTTTGGCAACGAATTGAAGATGTTATTCGGCATGCTATAGCCACCTCCCGGTTTTCTTTTCTTTTCCCAAAAACAGGAATTGCAGGCGGCAAAAAATACGTATTCAAATTCAAGTCCTTTAGAACCGTGCGCTGTAAGCAGGTTCACTCCTTTGTCTGTACCACTCACCTGCACAAGCGGCAGGCTTAACCCTTCTTTCTCCATTAATTCAATAATACTCACCAGGGCCTGCAATTGCAACGTGCGGTTTCGCCTTGTTTCTTCCCGGATAAATTCAAACAGGGCAGAAAGCACCTGCATGTTCCAGATCTTGTTTGGCTCCTGCATGATGGTTGTTAATACGCCGGCTTCACGCACAATGTGTTCAAACAAAGTCTGCAGGGTTACATTGGGTACATCGCTGATGAGTTTTTCCAGAACCCTTGACGCGCGTTTCATGTTCTCATTCAATCCCTGGCTGAAAAGGTCGCGGGGAGGTGTATTCGCTTTTTCATATAAGAGCCTTCTTAAAGAAGTTTTTCCTTCTGTAAAATGTTTGTCGGCTACTTCCACGCTCAGCCTGGCAATTTCCATTGGGGGAATATTGAACCAGTTGAAGTGAAGGATCTCAAAGAGCATTTCGTCTCCGCCATAAGGCACATCGTGTTCAGCGGCCAGGTATTTAAGCACCTGTATGATCTTTTTTGCGAGTGGTATATCCAGTATGTTCAGGCTTCGCTTGCTGTAGTAGGGAATTTGCTGCAGGCGAAAATATTCCATCAGTTCTTCACCATATTTGTTCTCCCGGTAAATCACCGCAATTCTGCCGGGCGGCACCTCATCGGCCAATAATTTTTTTACCCGGAGAGTGATGTCGGCCATTTCATGCCGGGCGGTTTCATATTCCCTGATACCAGGCGCATGACTTTTATCTATGAAAAGGGGATTGGCAGAAAGCAGTTCCTTGGTAAGCCCTTCCATTCTGTTGATCAATCGCTCATCGTTCCGTTCTATCAGCAACTTCGACATATCCAGGATAGGCTGTGTAGACCGGTAATTATGTGTAAGCACAACCGTAAGGAGGTCGCTCTTGTAGCTCTTTGCAAAATCTTCCATGTTCTCTACGTTAGCACCCTGGAAGCGATAGATACTCTGATCATCATCACCCACAACAAACACATTGGGCTTATCCCAGTAACTGATCAGTAATTGCACCAACCTGTTCTGCGTGCCGCTGGTGTCCTGGTATTCATCTACCAGAATGTATTGGAACTGTTCCTGGTAACGGGCCAGCAGTTCTTTATTTTCATCAAAGGCCCGCAACACCCAGTTGATCATATCATCAAAATCGTAGCGGTTGCGGGTGCGCATCAGTTGCTGAAAATGATCGAATTCATTCACTGCCGCCCGAAGCCTTTCCATTTTTTCTTTTTCTTCTTCAATGCGGTCAACCTTTACATCTCCGGCTTTGAACTGTTTGTAAGCCCGTTTATAAATGAATTCTTCCCGGGTAGGCAGGTCAAGCAGGTATTCATCTATTT
>JBAVMD010000495.1:0-11325 GCA_049689695.1 Chitinophagaceae bacterium
TCACTACGCCGTCTGAAACGTTTTCCAGGATATTTGCCTGGTACAGCAACTGGTCTTCTTTCAGCTTCTGATCGTGTATATCGATAACAGAACCAATGTAGCCGAGGAAAGTACCATCGTCCAATAACCTCGGTATACCTATATCCAGCACCCAGCGGTAATCGTTATCGGTTGTGCGTAACCGATATACCATGCGTACCGGCGCTCTTTTTCTAAAAAGTTCATCAAAGTCGCTTGTGCAGGGCTCTACATCACCGGGATGCACTACGCTTGACCAGCCGCGCGTGAGCATTTGCTCATCTGTAAGCCCGGTAAACCGCTGCCATGGCTTGTTTACGTAATTGGTATTGTTATCGGCATCGCACATCCAGATCATTACCGGGGCTGAGTCTGCCACCAGCCTGAAGCGTTCTTCGCTTTCCTTGATGCGCAATTCCGCTTCTTTCCGTTCAGTAATATCTATGCCCCCGATGATATAGCCGGAAGGACTGCCTGATTCATCTTTCTGCAAAGTGAAATTCATGAGCAAGGTCACCGGCCTGTTATCTGTAGGACGTATAAAATACATTTCTCCGCGCCACTCGCCGGTTTCGGTAAGGCTTTTACGCACATCATCACGGGTTGAATCCTGGTAACTGATGTTAATGAATTCACGCAGGTTTTTTCCGATCACCTGTTCAGCGCTGATGCCATACACATCTTCCGCTGCTTTGTTCCAGCTCAGCACATTAAAATCAAGATCTGCCGAAGTAAGCAGATCGGTTGTATTTTCCACCAGCCGGGCAAGGTGCCTTGCATTTTCCACAGCCGCTCTTGTATCGGTAATATCTTTATTGATGGCCACCACTCCCATGGCCTTGCCATCTGCATCTTTTATGAGAGAAATAGAAGAAAGAAAAGTAACGAGCTTCTGATCTGAAGGGCGCAGGAAAGAAGCTTCGCCCATCCAGAAACTTTTTTCAAACACCTGCCTTACAATGCCCGTACGGCTTGAGTTATGATAATTGATCTCGAGAATATCCTGTATTCTTCTACCGATCATTTCATCCGCGCTGAAACCAAACAACCTTTCTGCCGCCGGATTTACGCTTACCATTTTCAGATCGATATCGCCGCCGATAATAGCGTCGGACACATTTTCCGTAAGCCTGGCCAGGTAACGGTTCTTTTCTTCAATGAGCTTTTTTTCAGTGATGTCCCGCTGCGTGCCCCACATTCTTTTCAGGTACCCGTTCTCTACAATTCCTACCAGGTTATTTACAAAATAGCGCGGGTTACTATTTCTATCGAATTCGTAAGACTCAGCATCGTTCAAACGGAAATCATTTTGTATGAATGATTTCAACAATTCAATGTTCCGCGGATGCGTAAGGTCCATCAGTTCATCCAGCCGGGCGCCTATCAGTTCAGATGATAATTTATAGCCGTAGGTGGCGGCCATGATGTTGTTGCATTCCGCCAGGAAGCCGGTGCTGCGCAACTGGTTGATCAGTTCATCGTTATCCAGCTCGATAGAAATCGGAGCTTCCAATTCATACCGCCAGATGGCTTCTGTACTTTGTTCAATGAACACGCGGTATCTTTCTTCACTTGCCTGAAGCGCATCCTCCACATATTTTCTCTCGGTAATGTCCCTTGTAAAACAAATAATGTAAAGCGGCTCTTCTTTTTCATCCAGCACCAGTGTGGCAGAAGTGCCGTACCAATGATAGCTGTTGTTCTTTTGAAGAAAGCGGTAACAAATATTGCGCATCGGCTGGCGCGTAAGCACAACCTTGCTCATAGCATCGTAGCAAATAGGCAGGTCGTCAGGATGCAGAAATTCTTTCCAGGGCTTGTTGTATACATCGCTGGCATCATACCCGGTAATCCTTGTAAATTCGGGCGTCATGTATATCATATTGCCTTCCAGGTCAAGCTTTACAATGGCTTCAGAAGCGTGTTCGAGAATCTCGGTCAGCTCCAGGTTGGCCTGGCTGAGCTCCGCAGTTGAGTGGGTATGTTGTTGGGCCTGAGGTTGCGCAGCGCTATCCGTAATATCAAGCCCGATAGCCTGGATATAAGCTGCCGAACCACCTTCGTCAGGCAGAACAATCAGCTCAAGGCGTGTGTGGTAAAGATGACCATTGGAAGAGGGATGTCTTACTTCTACCGTTGAGGGTTTTCCCAATGACGTAAGGCAATCCTTCACTGCCTCGCGATAAGCCGCAAGGTCTTCAGGGTAAATAATATTGGTTATGGAAGTACCGGTAAAGCTGGAATGGAGATAGCTGAATTTCCTGTTGAAGTGAGGATTTGCATAGGTGAATTTGCCATCCAGGTCAGTGATCATGTAATAGAACTGACTGGAATGCCTGAAAAACTCCACCATGTTTTGCGCATAGGATATCATTACCTCGATTCAAATAGGTTATAAGGGGCCAGGGATTTTAAAATGCTATAACGGTTAAAATTAAGATTAATACATGTCCGTTTCCAGTAAACGGAAAAAAATCGAACCACTTAATGGTAAACCCTTATCAGTTTGATTTAGCAACCGTAAGCCAGCTGCCTAACATAGTGCAGGAGCGATAGTCCTGGTCGATCATAATGTAATAGGTAGGAATCATTTTATGGAACCATTTTTCCATGGCTTCCTCTTTCTTTATTTCGATGGCGCGTTGCGCCACCCTGTTGTAGTCATCTTTGAGGTTCTCGCGGTGCGGCTCGGTCCTGGTTTTCAGGTAAACAATGCGCACGCCTCTTCTTCCGCGCTCGTCGGTAAAGGCAGTAGGCTGTGAGAATTCCCCCACTTTCAGGTTCTTTAGCAACACCACGGTTTCTTTGTCGAGTTCATCAATAGTGCAATAGTTACCATTGCGGCACTGGCGCATACCACCGGTGAACTTAGAGCTTTCTTCTTCGCTATACTTGGCTACTGCTTCGCCAAAATTGGTAGTGCCGGCAATCAGCTTTGCACGTACGGAGTCCAGCTTGCTGACAGCTTCAGCTATCTCAGTGTCAGTTACTTCGGGTATAAGGAGAATGTGGCGGATAACGGCATCATCTCCCGCCCGGCTTTCCATTTTAATAAGGTGATAGCCAAATTTTGTCTTCACTACAGGGGATATTTGTCCTTCTTTCAGGCGAAACGCTGCTGCAAGAAAGGTAGGGTCCCATTGTTTTTCGTTACGGTTTATGGTATACTGTCCGCCATTGTCTTTGCTGCCGGGATCTTTAGAGATCAGCGTAGCTATCGATTCAAAGCGTTTGGTTCCGGCTTCGATCTGTTTTTTATAGTCAGTCAGCTCATCAATCGACAGCCTCTCAATATCGCGGCTGGCCTTGGGAAATAAGGTAATCTCGCCCAGTTCCAGTTCAGATTCATAAAATGGAAGGCTGTCTTTAGGTATTTTATCCCAATACAATCTCACTTCATTTGGCGTGATCTTCACCCCATCTACTATTTTGTTACGCATGGCTTCTGCAAGCTTGCGCTCACGGAAAGGCTGACGGAAATCTTCTTTAAGCTGGTAAATGGTACGGCCGGAGATCTGCTCAAGTGCTTCTTTGGTACCGTAAGCCTGTATGAACCCGCGGATCTGGTTATCGAGCAGGGCATCTATTTCCTCGTCTGATACAACTATAGAATCCTTTTCTGCCTGCAGCACCAACGCTTTTTGCGCAAGGGCCTGCTGAATGATGAAGCATTCCGCATCTGGCGGTATATCCTGGTTCTGGCGCTTAGCGTCAAGGATGGCATTGGTAATGTCTGACTTCAAAATGATCTTATCGCCTACAATACCTATGATCTTATCTGCCACCACACTGCGTTGCGCAAAAACGGCCTGCACACAAAGAACAGCCGCAAATAAAACAAGGATTCGCTTCATACCGGGAAAGTTATCTTCAAAAGTATTTTTATTGGAGAGAGTATGGAGGTAAGGGGAAGTGGTTTAACAAACCTTTAGTGCCTAAAGGTTAAGGTACAAGACACAAGAAACAAGGTACAAGGCTCAAAATACAGGAGGTAATCCTTGTACCTTGCTTCTTGTACCTTGTTCCTTACGCTACAGCGTACGTTTGACTTCCTCTTCCTCAAACGCCTCCACTATATCACCCACTTTAATATCGTTATAGTTCTTGATGGTGAGACCGCATTCCATTCCGGATGATACATCCTTCACATCATCCTTAAACCGCTTCAGCGAGGCCAGCTCCGTAGAAGAACCTTCTCCGCTCGGGTATACTACGATACCATCGCGAATGATGCGGATCTTGTTATTGCGGCTGATCTTTCCATCAAGCACATAACAACCGGCCACCGTTGCCTTGTCAAATTTGAACACGTTGCGAACTTCCACATTGGCCACGATCTTCTCCTGGATCTTCGGTTCCAGCATCCCTTCCATGGCGCTCTTGATCTCTTCGATGGCATTGTAGATGATGGAATACAGCTTGATCTCAACGCCTTCATTCTCGGCCAGCTTATTGGCCTGGGCAGAAGGACGCACGTTAAAGCCCACGATCACCGCATCGGAAGCTGTAGCCAGCAACACGTCGCTTTCCGTAATGGCACCCACTGCCTTATGCACCACGCTGATGGCCACTTCTTCGGTTGAAAGCTTCTGCAGCGAATCGCTCAGGGCTTCCACCGATCCATCCACGTCACCTTTAATGATCAGGTTCAGCTGCTTGAAATTGCCCAGCGCCAGTCGGCGGCCAATTTCATCCAGCGTAATATGTTTCTTGGTGCGTATACCCTGCTCACGCAACAACTGCGCACGCCTGTTGGCTACTTCTTTCGCATCCGCCTCGTCTTCGTACACACGGAATTTTTCACCGGCCTGCGGAGCGCCGTTCAAACCGAGTATCACTGCGGGTGAAGCCGGCGGAACGCTCTCAATTTTTTGCGTACGTTCATTGAACAACGCTTTCACACGACCAAAGTTCTGGCCCGATACCAGCAGGTCGCCCACCTTTAATGTACCATTCTGCACCAGCAGGGTGGCAACATAGCCGCGGCCCTTATCCAGCGATGCTTCGATAATGGTACCGGAAGCTTCGCGATTGGGGTTGGCTTTCAGGTCGAGCAATTCTGCCTCGAGTAATATTTTTTCCAGCAGCACGTCAACATTCAAACCCTGCTTGGCCGAAATTTCCTGGCTCTGGTATTTACCACCCCAGGATTCTACCAGCAGGTTCATGCCAGCGAGCTGTTCGTAAATCTTAGCTGAATTAGCGCCGTCTTTATCGATCTTGTTGATTGCAAATATCATCGGAACGCCTGCGGCCTGCGCGTGGCTGATAGCCTCTTTTGTCTGAGGCATCACCGCATCGTCCGCGGCTATCACTATCACTGCAATATCCGTAACCTTGGCACCACGGGCACGCATCGCGGTAAACGCTTCGTGACCCGGCGTATCCAGGAAGGTGATCTCTTTTCCACTTGGCAATTCCACCTGGTAAGCTCCCACGTGCTGAGTGATACCACCTGCTTCACCGGCAACCACGTTTGCGCTGCGGATGTAATCCAGCAACGATGTTTTACCGTGGTCAACGTGACCCATGATGGTAACAATGGGCGAACGCGATTGAAGCTCAGACTCATCGTCTTCCTCTACTTCCTCTTCCATCTCCGTTTGCTTCTCCATGTCGATGAACTCCACCTGGAAGCCAAATTCATTCGCTACCAGCTCTATCACTTCCGCATCCAGACGCTGGTTGATAGACACCATCAGCCCCAGTCCCATACATTTTCCTATCACCTCGGCATAGCTCACATCCATAAGGGTGGCCAGCTCACTTACACTAATGAATTCCGTGAGCTGCAGTATATTATCCTGTCCTCCGTCATGTCCGCCCTGGTCGGCCATTTCATCGCGGCGTGCGCGACGGTATTTGGCTTTCAGGCTCTTTCCTCTTCCGCCGGCACCGGCCAGCTTGGCCTGTGTTTCGCGAATCTTATTCTGAATTTCTTTCTGATCGATCTCCTTATCACCCTGGCGTCTTGTATCCGGCGTGCCTCTGCCACCACGTTGCGGACGTGGTCCGGTACCCCTGTTGAAACCACCACCCTGTTGGCCGCCCGAAGCCTGTCCCTGTCCGGGAGTCTGACCTGCGCGGTTTTGCGGAACAATGGTAGGACGCTGTCCCTGCGGGCGCATATCCTGTTTCTTCTCAATAGGAATGCGTTTGCGTTTGCGTTTTTCGTCGTTCGCTTTAGGACGCGTATCGCTGTCAACGGGCAATTGGATCTTGCCCAGTATTTTAGGGCCTTCGAGTTTATCGGCCTTAATATTCTCAATCATCGGCGGAACCTCTGACTCTGCGGTTTCAGTTTCTGGTTCCTCCTCCGGCGGCGCTTCTGCCACGGGTTCTTCAATTACTTCTTCTTCCTGCTGTGTCACCGGCTCAACCACTTCTTCTTCAACTTCTTCTTTCTTCGGCTGCTCAGGCTTTTCTTTCTTAGTAACCGATTTTTTAGGCCTGGTAGAAGAATCGGGCAGATCTATCTTATCAAGCACTTTGGGTGCTTCAATTTCAGGCGCCTCTATATTTGTTACCTCAGGTTCTGCAGGTTTCACTTCAACAGGCGGCGGCTCCGGTATTTTTGGTTGCTCCACAACAACGGGCTCCGGCTTCACTTCCTTAGGCTCTTCCTTCTTAGGTTCTTCCTTCTTAGGCTCTTCTTTTTTAGGCTCAGGCTTTTCCTCTTCAGCAGGCTTCTTTGTTTCTTTCTTAAATAGAATGGCCTCATCCTCTTTTTTCTTTCTTGCCTCAGCACTTCCTTTAGGCAGGTCTATCTGGTCGCTTTTTAGTTTGGCAACCTTGTCATTCTGAAACTCTGACTGCAGCGCACGGTACATTTCATCCGTAAGCTTTGCGGTAGGCTTCAGATCATCCCGGCTAAATCCTTTGCCCGCCAGAAATTCCACCAGTGTATCCTTACCGATGTTGAATTCCTTGGCCGCGGCCATTAAACGTGGTGTTGATATTTCTGCCATATTATTTTCCAGGCTACAAGCCAGTAAATTTTATGCCGTAGCCGTTCTTTATTAAAAACCAGCTAATTAGCCCATCAGCTAATTAGCTAATTAAATTACTCTTTTTCAAATTCAGCCTGTAATACCTTCCTGATGTCCTGGATGGTCTCTTTCTCAAGATCGGTACGTCTTTCCAGTTCTTCCGGAGTAAGAACGAGTACGCTGCGGGCGGTATCGCAACCGATCTTCTTCAACTGCTCAATGATCCATGTATCTATTTCATCTGTGAATTCGTCAAGGCTGATGTCGAATTCATCATCTTCTCCTTCATTATCGCGGAACACGTCTATAGAGTATCCCGTTAATTCCTGTGCCAGCTTAATATTTACCCCTTTTCTGCCAATTGCCAGCGAAACCTGGTCGGGTTTGAGGTATACGTCAACATGCTTGCCATCGTTGTCAAGGTCCATGCTGGTTATTTTAGCCGGCGTAAGCGAACGTTGTATGAGCAATTGGGTATTATTTGTCCAGTTGATCACATCGATGTTTTCATTTTTCAACTCCCGAACTATACCGTGAATACGGCTTCCCTTCATACCTACACAGGCGCCCACGGGGTCAATACGATCATCGTAAGATTCTACTGCTACCTTGGCCCTTTCACCCGGATCGCGAACGATCTTGCGGATAACAATAAGCCCGTCGAATATTTCCGGCACCTCAATTTCCAGCAATTTAGACAGGAAATCCGGTGAAGTACGGGAAAGAATGATTACCGGGGTATTATTTTTTAATTCTACTTTCTTTACTACCGCGCGGATATTTTCGCCTTTTTTAAAGTAGTCCTGCGGTATCTGTTCTGATTTGGGAAGGATAAGTTCACTGCCTTCTTCATCCAGCAATAAAATCTCTTTTTTCCAAACCTGGTATACTTCTGCGCTTACAATGTCTCCTACCCTGTCGCCATATTTCTTTACAAGTACATTCTTTTTGAGGTCGCTGATGCGGCTGGCCAGCGTTTGCTTGGCAGCCAGGATGGCCCTGCGGCCAAAATCCATGATGTCGATCTCTTCATACAGGTCTTCACCCACTTCAAAGTCAGGTTCTATTTTAACTGCATCGGTATAAGCAATTTCCGCCAGCGGGTCCATCACTTCTCCATCTTCCACAATGGTACGGCGGCGCATGATCTCAAGGTCACCTTTTTCGGCGTTTACGATTACGTCGAAATTTTCATCGCTTCCATATTTTTTGCGCAGCAACGTTTTGAACACGTCCTCAACCACTTTCATCATCGTGGGGCGGTCGATATTTTCAGCTTCCTTGAAATCCTGGAATGCCTCAATCAGATTAATACTTGCCATAACTATGAGTTTAAAATTCGGGATTCGAATTAAAATACTACCTGAACTTTTGTTGTTTTTACGTCAGTGAATGGTATGTTGTGAATGACTGTTTCTTTCTTTTTCCCCCCGGGCTTACCGGATGGATTTTTTCCGCGTGTTTCTTCAATTACCAGACCTGTTTCGGTTAATTCAATCAACTTGCCTTCTTTTTTGCTGCCGTCTTTGAGGATCACCTCCACTAGTCGCCCTACGTTCTTGCGGTATTGCCGGTCGAGCTTCAGGGGTTCATCCACACCGGGCGAAGAGACTTCCATACCAAAATCGTTATCGGTGAACAGTCCTTCTTCTTCGATCTGTTTGTAGAGATAGCGGTTGAATTCAACGCATTTATCTATCGATACGCCCGAATCGGCATCCAGAACGACCTTTATATTATTTCCGGGCACGATCTTAAGATCAACCAGGAAATAATCCTCGTGTCCACTCAGCATGGTGTTAACCATCTGTTCTAATCTTTCTTGCAGGGATGTGCTATTCATCTGGTAAATAAAGAAGGGAACGATTTCGTTCCCTTTCTTTTTCGTCATTTCCGGCACAAAAGTAAGGGAAAACTGTGATTCAAACCAAATCGGAGTTCGGTTTCGGATTTAAGGTTTCGGGTTTAAGGTTCCTCGCGGTAAAAACTTTGCCTTTTACAAACAACCTATGAGTTTGAGAACCTTAAACCCGAAACCCGAAACTTTAAACTTCCTCTTAAACTTAGATAAATATTAACGAGTCCTGTTTTACCTTTACGCCACTATGTTCAGATATATATTACTGGTGATTGGGCTGGTAATTCTATACAAGCTCATTTTCGATGTTATCATTCCCGTTTATCGTGCTTCACGTGATATCCGGAAGCGTTTTCGCGATATCAATCAGCAAATGGGAGATCGTATGAACCAGGCAAACCAAAGCCAGGCCGCTGACCTTAACCGCTCGCCTGTAGACAAGCCTTCAAAAAAGGATTATATAGATTTTGAGGAGGTGAAATAAGGGAAATGGGAATTGGCTAGTGGCTAGTAGGTTTTCTATCCCTACTCGCAATTCCCTATTTACTACTCGCTTTTAACCACTGCACTTCTCACAGATACCCCATTCTCATTGATTGCTTCAATGGCGAAGTAATAAGGCTTTTCCTTGTCCATCGATTTGTAGTAATATTCATTGGCGCTGTGCACCATAATGCAGTTGTATAATTTATCCGCCGAAAGGCCCGTGTAAATATTATAGGCATAAGCACTATCAACTGGTTTCCATTTCAGCCAGGCGGAACGTTTGTCTTTCTCGGTGCGCAGCACAAAAAAATTCTGCACCGCCCCGGGCTTTGCTCCGTTGCCATTTCCAAATACGCGAAGACCGCTGATGGCAAATTTGCCTGTTGGCATGTGAATGTTTTCCAGCTTAATAAATCTTGCCTGCACTGGTTTTTCCAACTCCACATAATCGTGCGGAACATCTTTCTGGTTAATGCTTTTATCTACCATCACGGTCCATTTTTTTCCATCAACTGAATAATACAGTTTGTACTGATGATAAATATTGGTTTGCTTTCCGAGGAACTCCGCATCCTGGTCGGCATAATTGATCTGTACTGCATGTACTGTGCTTAGATTTCCGAAATCGGATTGTATCCATTCTCCTTTATTCCCGGATGCTGCACTCCAATATGTTCTGATGCTTTCATCCACTGCATTGTTAGCTGCGTAATTTCCATAAGTTGATGAAACCTGCACCGGCTTGTTGTAATTAAGCAGCATCCATCCGGTGAAATAGCCTTGTCCATTCACTGAAGCTGGAACGGCCTTTCTTTTTTCCGATGGAAGATAGTGTGGGTAATCTCCAAAAACTGTGTTGCTGTACATCACACCATCTTTATCGAAACCTGCAGGCCAGATGCCATTGCGCCTTTCGAAATTATTTTTTATAGAGATGGCGATGGTACTCACGTGCCAATAGTTGTTCCACTTATCCTGGTAAGTGCTGCCATGCCCCGCGCCTCTTGCAAAGCCGCCTGGCTTGTAGCTCATGGGGTCAGACTGCGGAGTGAAAGGCCCTAAGGGAGTTTCACCTACCACAACACCATCTGCATAGCCGCTGAACTCAGTGCCGGGCGCACCGTATTGCAGGTAATATTTTCCATTGTGCTTTGTCATCCATGCGCCTTCAATAAAAGCATCCAGAAAAGTATCGTCCATGTATTCCCCGAAACGATGCCAGCCATAGCGCCATCCTTCTAACAGGTACATTTCTTTGCGTGTGCCAATGGGCTGAAATGTTTTACGGTCCATCTCCACTCCATATAATGGATACCTGTTGCTGCTGCCGTTGTACATATACAGTCTTCCATCATCATCCAGGAAGAATGCGGGGTCCCATCCACCGATGGCCAAAGAATCGATGGCCTCTTTCCATGTATTGCCCTTTGGGTCTGTGCTCATCCAGATGGGAAAATTGCTGGAGTAAGTTGAGCCAAAAACGAGCATGGTATCGCCCATTACCCAAACGGCCGGCGCGCAGAGCTCATCGTAAACCTTGTGATAAGGTTTTAGGAATTTGCGCGAAACGAAATTCCAGTTCAGCATATCGCTGCTCCACCAGTAACCCCATTGGTTGGTGGAGAATAAATAATAATCTCCTTTGTACGTAACTATTACCGGGTCTGCGGTTGCGCGGTGTTTGCCCCACTCAGTGAAATTGGGAATGGGACAATAGCCGTAATCGAGGTTGATGGGGTTGCAATAGGTTTGTTGTTTGAATTGCGAGAAACATGGGATAGAACAAATAATCAGAAGCGATAAAAGTAATGGCCGGTTGTTCATGGTTAAATATTTTTTTGAACGCGGATTATCAGGATCGGTTATGATTTTTTAGGATTTGTTGCCGAATATTATATTTAATGAGTAATTGCAGGAACTGATCTTAACTAATCCTAACCGATCCTGATCCCGATAGCTATCGGGACGCGTTCC
>JBAVMD010000496.1:0-11613 GCA_049689695.1 Chitinophagaceae bacterium
ATCCTGTATCAAGGATCGAATACATGCTGGAAGATATTGCCAGCGATATTGTTGTTTGCAATGCAGCCAACAAAGCTTTACTGGATAATAAAATCAAAACGGTCATACAGGTTGATGCAGACAGCAAACGCATTGCGCGCAAAAGCAAATCAGTAATCGAATCTAACGTTCAACCTAATAACCTCGCCTACGTAATTTATACTTCAGGTTCAACAGGCAAGCCGAAAGGTGTGATGATAGAACATGGGTCGTTGCTGAACTTCCTGCTGTCGATGGCCGCTGATCTAAATGTATCGGCAGGGCAGAGCATACTGGCTGTTACAACTTACAGTTTCGATATATCTGGGCTTGAAATGTATATGCCGCTTCTCACAGGCGGAAAAATAATGCTCGCTACACGTGCGCAGGCAACAGACGGCAACAAGCTTCGTTCGCTCATTCAGGCTGAACGTCCAACTTATATGCAGGCCACGCCTTCTACCTGGCAATTACTACTGGAAGCCGGCTGGAAGAATGAACAATCTGTAACGATATTAACCGGTGGCGAAGCGCTGCCTGTAAACCTGAAAGAAGCGCTCACGCAAATAAGCAGCGGGCCTGTCTGGAATTTATACGGACCAACGGAAACAACCATCTGGTCTACCATTAAGCCTTTGCATACCGGCGGCGATATTACCATTGGCCGTCCCATTGCCAACACCACTGTTTATATTCTTGATCACTTCATGCGGCCATGCCCTGTTGGCGTTTACGGTGAATTGTGCATTGGTGGCGACGGTTTATCAAGAGGATATTTGAATAAAAATGAATTAACGCAACAGCGGTTTGTTGTACTGCCAAACGATCCTGAGCGTAGCCGAAGGACGGTGTACAGAACCGGAGATCAGGCGCGCTGGCTCGCCAATGGTGAAATAGAATATGCAGGCCGTATCGACGACCAGGTAAAACTGAGAGGCCATCGCATTGAATTGGGAGAAATAGAATCTGTATTGGAACAAGTGGCTGGCATCAGTAAATCAGTAGCTCTAGTTAAAGAATACAAGCAAGGCGATAAGCGATTGATCGCTTACGTAGTGGCTGATGACACATTCAGCAAAGATGAAGCGCTGGCTTATGTAAAATCAAAATTGCCCGACTATATGGTTCCGGGCATCATCTGCCGCATAGACAGCATGCCGCTTACGCCCAATGGAAAAGTAGACCGCAAGCGTTTGCCCGAACCGGACGCATCACAACTTACCGCCAATGAATATGCCGGTCCGCGTACTGTGTTTGAATCACAACTCGCAACTGCCTGGCAGGAACTGCTTGGTGTACAGCGCGCAGGCATACACGATAATTTTTTCGAGATGGGCGGCCATTCATTGCTTGCAATGAGAATGGCAGGCGCTGTCCAGAGACAAACAGGAACAGAAATAGCCATCAGAGACATATTCAACTATCCCACTATTGCGGGATTGGCCTCGGTTGTTGATGCACATAGCAAGCGCATCAACAACCTGCCAGTCTTGCCTGCTGCACGCGAAGGGCATATACCTTTATCCTTTGCGCAGGAGCGTCTCTGGTTCATTGATCGCCTGCAAGGGACTGTGCAGTATCACATGCCTGCGTTGTTTCGCTTAAAAGGTGAGCTGGATATTGCAATACTCGAAGCTTCTTTCCGTGATATCATGGACCGCCATGAAGTATTACGCACCGTGATCAGAGAAGAAGATGGTATCGGGTACCAATGCATCAATTCAACCGGCGACTGGAAACTTGAGTTCACTAACGAAGAAAAAATATTACAAGGTCAGGGAAATGTTCAGGACCATATTCAGCGTTTTATTCTCAAGCCTTTCGATCTTTCCACTGACGCTATGCTGCGCGTATGCCTGGTAGAATTATCTGCCGGTGAATACCTGCTGGCGGCAGTGCTGCACCATATTGCATTCGATGGATGGTCTGTGTCTATCATGGTAGAAGAACTGATGGAATGCTATCGCAGCAGAAAAGAGAACAGGGTTCCGGCATTAAAAGCATTGCCTGTTCAGTATGCAGACTTCGCCATTTGGCAGCGTAACAATTTGCCGGCTTCGGTATTGAATGCAGGACTTGATTGGTGGAAACAGCAACTGGATGGCGTAGAGCCTTTCGAATTGCTTACTGATCATGTGCGTCCTGCCGAACAACCTATAAAAGGCGCTGTACTTGATAAGCAATTGAACAAGGAATTGTTCGATGGATTGAACCGTTTGTCGAAGCAGGAAGGCGCATCGCTTTTCATGGTGCTGCTGGCTGCATTCAAAGTATTGATGCATCGTTATGCAGGCCAGGATGATATTTGTGTAGGCAGCCCGATAGCAGGCCGTCAGCAACCCGAAGTAGAATCCCTGATAGGGCTGTTTGTAAACACGCTTGCATTGCGCAGCGATCTTGGAGGCAATCCTTCTTTCACCAGTGTATTGCAACAGGTGAAGCAGGTTACACTGCAGGCTTTCGAACACCAGGAGGTGCCGTTTGAAAAAGTAGTGGAAGCGCTGGGCGTAGAAAGGGACATGAGCCGCAATCCTTTGTTCCAGGTGATGTTTGCCTTGCAGAACATGCCTGCATCGCGTGAACTGGAATTTGGCGGTGTAAGTCTTACAAAAGAAGACGGCGCACAGTTAACCGCTCAGATAGATATTGATTTTACGATCATTAAATCTGAGAATGGGTTGAAGATATCTGTGTTGTATTGCAGTGAGCTGTATGAACTGGAAACCATCAGCCAGTTGATAGACCGTTATGAGCATTTGCTCACCGACATTATGGTGAATGCGCACAAACGCGTAGGTGAACTGAGCATCATAAATATTGAAGAAGAGAATTGTTTTCTGAATGGCTTCAATGCAAAGAATGTTGCTTATCCAGGTGATAAGACCATTGTGCAACTGTTTGCAGAACAGGTGAAAAAGAACCCTGCATCTATTGCTGCTAAATTTGGGAATGAATCACTTAGTTATGCTGAACTTGATCAACGTTCCAACCAGCTTGCGGCATTGCTGATCAGTAAAGGTGTGAAGAAAGGAGATATAGTGCCGTTGCTTGCAGAGCGCAATAATGATTTCCTGGCAGCCATGCTGGGCATCTTCAAATCAGGCGGGGTATATGTACCGCTGGATGTAAAAACGCCGCTTGGACGTAATTGCAATGTGATTGCGGAGTGCGATGCTGCGGTGCTTATCTGTTCAGAGGAATACTTGCAAAAAGATGAGGAGCGCTTCTTTCAACTGCTGACTGATCATACTACGGTAAATCATCTTGTTTTTCTAAAGGACATAAAAGATATTAACGATAAGCAGGAACGCTTTCATGCTATTGCATTGGGCGCTTTGTTGGATAAACAGCCTACTGTTATAAACGATGCAATTTCAGGAAGCGCTTATAAAATTTCCCCGCTTTCCGTTGTGGCCGATGAGTTTGCGGCTTACCTGCAAATGCAGGAAACATTTGCAAACAGCAATGTTGCGCTTTTCCTGTCTGATACGACATATAAGCTGATTGCAGGCGCGGCTCTTCACAGCCTTGATAAAACGCCGCTGGTGATTGCTGCTCAATTGAACAGCAAACAGAAGCGGCAATTCATTACAGACAACAATATTGGTTTTGTTATAACGGAAGCAGGCTTGATCAACGAAGTAGATGCGCTTAGCTGGGAAACAGGCTGCAGATATGTGCTGATAGATGAATATCTGCCGGAAGTGACCGATGATAATAAAGTGGAAGGCTTTAAATCCATCTGGGATTACCAGGCTGAAATATCATCTGAAGCCATCAACGATTATGGCTGGAACAATTCTTACGATAAAAAGCCATTCACGCTGGCAGAAATGGACCAGTATGTAGGCAATTTCAGCGCAAAGCTGCATCCGCACATACATGGCGGATCGAGGGTTTTGGAAGTAGGATGCGGTCATGGGCTGGTGTTGTCTTCCATTGCTCCCAAAGTTTCGCATTATGTTGCTACTGATCTTTCCGAAGTGATCATTCAAAAGAACCGCCTCCGGTTCAGCAAAACTGATTTTGCAGATCGCGTAGCGTTTGAGCCATTGTCGGCCATCGATATTCATAAACTGCAAAGGCAGGAAGATTTTGACATTGTGGTCAGCAGCAGTATCGTACATTATTTTCCCAATACAAAGTACCTGGAGAAAATGATCGTGCATTCCATCGGGTTGTTGAAAGACAAGGGACTGATCTACCTGGATGATCTGCTCGATCTTCAATACAAGCAGAGCCTGATCGACTCAGCAGTAGAATACAATACGGCCAACAAAGTAAATACCGCCAAGACCGATTGGAGCAACGATCTTTTTGTGGCGCAGGAATTTTTCTACGCGTTGAAAAAGCGGTACCCGGAGATAACTGAGATAGAGATCACGCGTAAGATCGGTTCCATACAAAATGAATTGACGAGGTTCAGGTATGATGTATTGGTGTGCATCGATAAAACAAAAGGGAAATCTCGCGGGGCAGAAACTGCCTTCACTGCGGATATGTTTGCCATACGTAAACGCATTTTTCCGTTAGTGTTGCAAAGTATCCAGCATGAAGCAAATGGCAGGGAAAAACTGTTCAATAAATTCTCTGCTACGCTTTCAGACAGCGCTTCCATTGAAGCAATGCCCGCAACGGCAGTTGATGTGGATATAAGGCCCGAAGATCTTGCATACATTATTTATACTTCCGGTTCTACAGGTGTTCCGAAAGGCGCCATGATAGAACATGCCGGCATGGTGAATCATCTTTATGCAAAGGTGAACGACATTGATATTACTTCTTCATCAGTGATTGCGCAGAATGCTTCACACACGTTCGATATCTCGGTATGGCAGTTCCTCTCGGCCCTTGTTACCGGCGGCCGCGTGATCATCTATTCCAACGAGATCATTCTGAAACCAGAATTATTCCTGCAGCAAGTCCGGCAGGATGGCGTAACCATTCTTGAAGCAGTGCCTTCTTATCTTGATGTATTGCTGGATGCAGCTGAGAGGGAACTTACTGCACTCACTTCACTTCAGTTTCTGCTGGTAACAGGTGAAGCTATTCGCCCAGCTTCGATCAAAAAATGGTTTAAGCTGTTGCCGGAAACGAAAGTGGTGAATGCTTATGGCCCTACCGAAGCTGCTGACGATATCACGCATTGTATTCTGGATAAGACCAGTGACTTGGACAGGATACCTGTGGGCAGGCCTGTTCAAAACATGCGTATCTATATTACAGATAAATACATGAAGGTTTGTCCTGAAGGCATTATTGGCGAGATCTGCGTGTCGGGCATAGGTGTTGGTAGAGGATACATGAAGGACGATGCTAAAACAAAAAAGGCATTTCTTGCTGATCCTTTCCGATTGAATGATGCAGCGCGTATGTACAGGACCGGAGATGTAGGCTACTGGCGCAAGGATGGACAAGTAGAATTTCTTGGCCGCAGAGACAGCCAGGTAAAAATAAGAGGGTATAGAATTGAGTTGGGTGAAATTGAAACCATTTTGTTACAGGCACCGGGCATAAAGCAGGCCGTTGTTATTGTGAAAGAAGACAGCATGCAGGTAAAACGCCTGGTTGCTTACGTGGTTGCGCAGGAGTTTTTCCACAGGGAAGAGGTGATGGCGTACACAAAAAGCAGGTTACCGGAATACATGGTGCCATCAATTATTATCGAACTGCAAAGCATTCCTTTAACCGCAAATGGAAAAGTTGACAGAAAACGTCTTCCCGAAGCTGAGTCGACGCATTTGACTGACCAATACGTGGCTCCGCGTACAGAAACTGAACAGCAGCTTGCTACCGTATGGCAGGACCTGTTAGGCGCTGAGCGGGTAGGCATCGACGATAATTTCTTTGAGCTCGGCGGCGACTCAATTATTACCATTCAGGTAGTGAGTCGCATGAAGCGACTGGGTTATGAATTGGCTCCGCGCGACATCTTCATGAATCAAACCATCGCACAGTTGGCTGTAGTGATCAGCGATCGTGCGCAGGATGATGTAAAAGAACAGGGCGAGCAGGGATTGCTTGCGGGAAGCAGTGGTTTATTGCCAATACAACAGGCCTTTTTCGAAATAGAGAATGATACAGTATCGCATTACAACCAGAGTGTATTGCTTGGGATCGATAAGAACATAAATGCGCAATTGCTTGAGCGCACTGTGAAGTTGCTTATCAGCCATCATGATAGCCTTCGGTTTGCCTATAATCAAAGGGTCACCGGATGGGAGCAGCAGTATGGAGTATATGAAGGAAAGCTGGATGTAGAAGACCTGCGGGATGCAAATGCAGCAGACCTGGCAACAATTATAAAAGAACATGGAGAAAAATATCAACGCAGTCTTGATATTGAGCAGGGATTGCTTGTCAGGGTCATATTGATGCTGACACCCGCAAGCGAAACCCCCAATCGCCTGCTGGTAATCGTTCATCACCTCGCGATTGATGGAGTATCCTGGAGAATATTACTGGAAGACCTGGAGCAATTATTATCTGATGCAAATGCATCTCTTCCTGCCAAAACAAATTCTTATCGCGAGTGGCATCATTCACTTGCAGAATACGGGCAGGGCAAAAAATTACTTTCACAGCGAACTTACTGGCAGGGTATAGTAAATAGTTACGAGCCATTGCGCGTAAACAATCACGTTGAAGAGGTGTGTTATGCGCGTGATATGCGTACGCACACTATAAAGCTGAATGCTGATCGTACGCGTGAGCTGTTACAACAGGCGCAGCAGGCATATCATACAGAGATCAACGACCTGCTGCTTGCTGGCCTCGGCAGTACAATTGCCGCGTGGAATGGAAGCAATAAAATAGTGATCGGACTTGAAGGACATGGCAGAGAAAGTATTATTAAAGAAATGGATATCAGCCACACGGTGGGTTGGTTTACCAGCCTGTATCCCGTGTTGCTTGAATTGCCTCGAGATAACAGCGCTGATAGACTGCTGAAAAGTGTAAAAGAACAACTGAGGCAGGTTCCTGAAAAAGGCATAGGCTATGGCGTGTTGAAATACATCAATAAAGATGCATCGTTGCAGGGGCCTCAACCCTGGGATATTGTGTTCAATTACCTCGGGCAGGCAGGTAACGTTGCGAATGCAGGCAAATGGTTTACCCTGGCAACTGAACCAGTTGGTGCGCAGGTTAATCCCGGAATGAAGTCTTTTGCGAAGCTGGAATTGGACAGCGTTGTATCAGATGGACAGCTGGTGATGAACTGGAATTACAGCAGCACGCATTTTGATGCAGCAACGATTGAGCAGCTTGCTACCAACTATGCTGACAGCATTGAATCACTGATCATTCATTGCATTGAAAAATATAAAACCGGCAGAAGCTATACGCCATCGGATTATAATTTAGAGCAGGAAGTAACTTATGAGGAGTTGGACAATTTCCTCGAAGAAACTATAAACGGTCAACATAGAAAAAATATTATCGAAGGACTATACCGCCTGAGCCCATTACAGGAAGGCGTTCTTTTCCATGGTTTGTACGATACCAATGGCGGCGCTTATCTTCTGCAAAAGAGCTGCGAGCTTGGGGCGCTTGACCTTTCTGTGTTCCAGCGTAGCTGGAATGAGTTGATGCAGCGGCACAGTATTTTACGCAGCAGTTTTTACCACAATGCTTTCCGTATCCCGGTACAGGCAGTGTACAGCAATATTAAAATGCCTGTGGTGCTGATAGATTACACTCATTTGAATGAAGCGGAACAGGCCGAACAGGTTCACTTGTTTGAAGAAAAAGACCGTCATACAAATTTTGATTTTGCTGCTGCACCGCTTACGCGGATAACGTTGATCAGATTGCAGGAGAACCGTTACAAGATGGTATGGACAACACATCATCTTATATTGGATGGCTGGTCAGTTCCGGTGCTCATAGAAGAATTCCTGAATACTTATGATGCATTGCTGCAGGGTAAACCGTCGGTTGCAGTAAAACAAGACCGGTATGAAGATTACATCCGTTATATAGAGCAACTGGATAAAGAAAAAGAAGAGCAATTCTGGCGCGGCTACCTGCATGGATTGGAAAGCAGCAGCCTGTTGCCTTTCATTGCAGCTGCTTCAGAACGCACAAGAGGTGTGAATGAATTCAGGTCGCAATCGCTGATACTGGATTCGACACTTACTGGCAGGATTGATGCATACGTAAGAAAGCACCATGTTACATTGAACACGCTCATGCAGGGTGTGTGGGCTTACCTGTTGCATGGCTATACCGGCAGTGAGCAGGTGGTTTATGGCGTAACTGTTGCGGGCAGGCCTGAAGACCTTCCAGGCATGGAGAAGCGGGTGGGTATGTACATCAATGCACTGCCGTTGTTCACAAAGATCGAACACGAGCAGAACGTAATTGATTGGCTGCAATTGATACAGCAGGACCAAATGCTATCGAGAGAGCATCAATACGCATCGTTGAGCAAGATCCAGAACTGGATAGGTTTGCCAGGCGAGTTGTTCGATAGCATGATCACTTTCCAGAACTTCCCGGTAGAGGAGTTGCTGGCCGCACATAAGGGCAGCTTGCAGGTGAGCAGTATGTGGATACATGAACAAACCTCCAATTATCCTTTCAGCATTCGTGTGATATTGGGCGACGAGATCAATGTACAGTTCATTTATAAAGAAGAGTTGCTTGACCTGGTTTACGTAAACATGGTCAAAGGGCATTTTGAGCGGGTGCTGTTGCAATTCATTACAAACGTTGAAAGCAGGCTAGGTGAAATAAGCCTGCTTACTGACACCGAACAGCAGTTGCTGGAAGGTTTTAATAATACAGATAAGAATTACACGATCGATAAAACAATTCCTGATCTGTTTGAAGAGCAGGTGGAATTGTATGCGAATGAAATTGCATTGGTGTTCCAGGATGAGCAGTTCACATTCCATGAGCTGGATGAATTATCGAATCAATTTGCTTATTACCTGCAAAGCAAGGGCGTAAAGGAAGAAACGCTGGTGCCTGTTTGTCTTGACCGGTCGGCCGACATGATCGTTGCAATTTTGGGCATCTTGAAAGCAGGTGGGGCTTATGTTCCCATCGATCCTGCTTTACCTGCAGAGCGCATTGGTTACATGCTGAACGATACCGCTGCAACCATCATTGTTACAGCTTCTGATCACGAAGAATTGATAGCTACCGAAAACCCGGCTGGGGAATTGATCTGCATCGATACACTCAGAGAGTTGTTGCCGCTGCTTCCATCTGAAAAACCAGCGCGTTCAACTAATGCAAGCAATCTTGCTTATATTATTTATACTTCTGGTTCAACAGGATTGCCAAAAGGAGTAATGATCGAACACCTTGGTGTTATCAATCTTACTTATAACCAGGTTGCGCCATTGAATCTTCGCCCCGGTATTCGTGTGTTCCAGTTTGCATCTTTCAGCTTCGATGCTTCCTGCCATGAAGTGTTTACAACTTTATTGAATGGGGGAAGGTTGGTAGTTGCACCGAAAGAAACTTTATTAGATACGAAGTTGCTGGCAGAATTGCTCAATAAACATGAAATAGAACTGGTCACGCTTCCGCCAAGCTATCAATCAGCTATTGGTGATGAAATTGGTGGATTGAAAACGGTGATCTCAGCGGGAGAAATGCTGAACACAAAGCTTGCGGCGGAAATTCAACAAAAAGGAATTAAGCTCATTAATGCTTACGGCCCAACAGAAAATACAGTAAGCTCTATTCTTTCTACCGATCCATTGCATGCAAGAGGTTGTGTAACGATAGGCAAGCCACTCGACAATGTTAAAGTCTACATACTCGATAGCAGGATGCAACCGGTTCCTGTTGGTGTAACGGGAGAATTGTACCTAAGTGGTGTGCAACTGGCTAGAGGCTATTGGAACAGGCCGGAGTTGACTGCTGAACGCTTTGTACTGCGTCCCTCGACTTCGCTCAGGATGTATAAAACCGGCGACCAGGCACGCTGGCTTCCCGATGGCAACATCGAATACATTGGCCGTGCAGATGACCAGGTTAAAATAAGAGGCTACCGTGTCGAGCTTGGAGAGATAGAAACTGTTTTACAACAATCACCCGGCGTAAAGCAAGGTGTTGTGATTGCCAAAGAAGATAAACAGGGAACAAAGAAGCTCATTGCATATATAGTTATAGAAGGAACGAATAGAGAAGATGTCACTAACTACCTGAAGTCGAAGCTTCCGGAGTACATGGTACCGGGCGTAATGATTGAACTGGAATCTTTGCCACTCAATAATAGCGGCAAAGTAGACAGGAAACGCCTGCCCGATGCAGAATCACTCACAACAGTAATTGAAAAATACAAAGCTGCGCGAAACGAAACAGAAGCGAAGCTTGTTTCGATCTGGCAGGAACTGCTGGAACTGGAACGCATCGGAATTGAAGATGATTTCTTCGAATCAGGTGGTCATTCATTATTGGCTATACAACTTATATCAGCCATCAGGAAGGAGTTCGGTAAAGAAATAGCTATCAAAGACGTGTTTGACTATCCAACCATCACCATGCTTGCTGAACAGATTGGTGAGCAAAAAGATAATTCACTTGCATTGCCTGCTATTGATAGGCACGGCCTGAATGGAAATATTCCATTGTCGTTTGCACAGGAAAGGCTGTGGTTCATCGATCGCCTGCAGGGAAGCCTGCAATACCACATGCCCTGGGTATATCACCTCACCGGTGATCTGAACATTGATGCATTGCAGCAATCTTTCAGAACAATTATCGGTCGCCATGAAGTATTGCGCACTGTAATTAAAGAGGAAGATGGCGTGGGTTACCAGCATGTTACCGATGCGGCTCACTGGCAACTGGAATACGTGGATGAAGCAGACATTCTGCTTCTTGACAACACAAAACAAGCTTTCATAGAAGAGTTTTTAGCGCGTCCTTACGATCTTTCTAAAGACCCGATGCTGCAGGTGATGCTCATTGGAATGTCAGCCAAAGAGCATTTGCTGGTTGCATCAGTGCATCACATTGCATTCGATGGATGGTCCATCTCCATCATGGTGCGTGAGTTGCTGGAATGTTACAATAGCATAATCACAAACCGGCCCGAGGTCTTAAACGAGCTTCCTGTGCAATATGCTGACTATTCAGTATGGCAGCGCTCGTACCTGCGGGGTGAAGTGTTGCAGGCAAAGCTTGCTTATTGGGAACAGCAACTACGGGATGTTGAGCCGCTTGCCTTACCTACAGATTATGTTCGCCCTGCAGAACAAAGCATACGCGGCGGCGAAATTCATAAAATAGTTGATCGTAAGCTTACAGATGAACTGAATGCTTTATCACAAAAGCAAGGCGTAACCTTGTTCATGACGCTGCTGAGTGTATTTAAAACATTGCTATATCGTTATACCGGCCAGTCAGACATTTGTGTGGGAAGTCCCGTGGCAGGCCGTCAGCAACAGGAAACAGAAGCGCTCATTGGCCTGTTTGTAAATACCCTGGCGCTTCGTTCGCGTATAGACGGTGAGATGTCGTTTGAAAATATTTTGCAGCAGGTAAAACAAACAACATTAAGTGCGTACGAACACCAGGATGTTCCATTTGAAAAAATAGTAGATGTGCTGGGCGTTGAAAGAGACATGAGCC
>JBAVMD010000497.1:0-32376 GCA_049689695.1 Chitinophagaceae bacterium
ATTCCATCTCTTCGGTCAATACCTTTCGCATTATCCTCGATAAATATTTCAACTACAAAGTACCATTGCTGAAGGATACAAGCTTTTATATGAGGCTGAAGTGATGAAGGTCATTTCAGAACCCGCAATTTAACCATCTCAATCCTCGTATCGCTCACATTCAGCATTTCAAATTCATAATCTGCAATGATGATACGCTCCTTGATGCGGGGAATTCTTTCGTGCTGGTTGATGATGTAGCCGGAGAGCGTTTCAGATTCTGATTCGTTATCGGAAAATTCGAGGTTGTATTTTTCGATCAGGTAATCCAGCTCAAGCCGGCCGGAGAAAATATATTCGTCTTCCGATAATTTCTTTTCCTCGAACTCTTCCACATCGTATTCATCCTTTATTTCTCCAAAGATCTCTTCCAGCAGATCTTCCATGGTTACAATACCTGAAGTGCCGCCAAATTCATCTACCACCCAGGCAACACTTTTGCGCTCCCGTGTAAATTTGCTGATGAGATCTGTAACGCTCATGCTTTCAGGTACTGCAGGAATTGGCAACAGGATGTCTTTTACAAAACCGGGTTGTTTGAACAGGTCAAGCTGGTGAATATAACCGATGATGTGATCGATATTGCTATCGTACACCACCAACTTACTTAGTTGCGTTTGTACAAACCGTTTGCGCACTTCTTCTATCGATGCATTAATATCAACTCCTTCAATTTCTTTACGCGGCACAAGGCACTGGCGCACTTTTACATTGGGGAGCGAAAGCGCGTTCTGCCAAAGCTCCGTGTTCATGTCCTGCCCGTTGGCATCTTCTTCTGTGGCCTGTTGGTAAACGCGATCGAGATCCGGAAGCGAGAAAGGCGCTTTTTTTCTATCGATACGGATATTGAAAAGAATGTCCAGCGTGAAATAAGAAAGCTTTGCGAGCACGGATGCAAGTGGATACAATAATTCATGAAAAAGGTTCACGAACCTGGCGCTTACTGTAAGCCAGAAGTTACTGCCGGCCCGGTAAATGGCGCGTGGAATAAATTCTCCCAGCAACAGTACAATGAGGCTTGATAGAACGATCTCCGCAAAAATGCGGATGCCGTTTACCCAGTTGGAAGCAATGTTTTCTTTATTGATAAGCTGATTACTCAACGGCTGCAGCACTTGCCCGGCCATAAGCGCAAAAAGTATGAAACAGATATTGAACCCGATCAGTGTAGTGCCTGCAAACCGTGAAGGATACTCCATGAAATAAGAGAGAATGATACCGCTGGTTCTTCCCTGTTTCTTTTTAAGCTCGATGGATAATTTATTGGCGTTGGTGAATGCCGCTTCCACACCTGAGAAGAATGCAATGAGCAATAGCATGACTACTATCCCGATCAACGTAAGCATGGGGCTAAAGTAGTAAAATTATGGAGAAGGGGGAAGGGGAACGCGGGTTATCAGGATTGGTTAGGATTTATTAAGATCTATTCTTAGCGATTGTAAGTGGTTAAGCAAGCGCAACGACTAATCTTAATAAATCCTAACCAATCCTGATAATCCGCGTTCCGATCTATTTCTCCATAAACTCCTTCACAATCTGCTCAGCCTCAGCCTTTGCCTTCTCCAGGTCATCGTTCACTATCACCTTATGAAAAGAATGGCTGAAGCTCAGCTCGAATGCCGCTTTGTTCACGCGGGCGGAAAGACTATCCTGTGATTCAGTGCCGCGGCTGGTAAGCCTGCGCTTAAGCTCATCAATAGATGGGGGTTGTATGAATATCGACAGGGTTGAATCAGGAAATTGGCCCTGTACATGAATGGCGCCTTTAACATCAATATCAAGTACAGGAACCTGCCCGCCAGACCAGATGCGGGTAAGCTCGCTTTTAAGCGTGCCGTAAAACCTGCCCTCATACACCATTTCCCATTCCACAAACTCATGGTCCTGTATCTTATGCTGGAACTCTTCTTCCGATATAAAATAATAATCCTTTCCGTTCACTTCGTTGGAACGGGCGCTCCGGGTAGCTGCCGAAACTGAAAAAGCCAGTTGCGGAAACGTGTTCAGTAAATGACGGGTAATAGACGTTTTGCCCGAGCCTGAAGGCGCGGTAATGATAATGATCTTGTTGGAGGTTTGCATTGTTGGGATGCAAAGTAACAGGAAATAGAGTAATGATGGATAACACGAATTTTAAGCACGAATTACACGAATTCTCACAAGCTCAAGTGATAATTCGTGTAATTCGTGCTTAAAATTCGTGTTACCCTAAATAAACAAATCCATCATTAACTTCTGCTCAGGGTTTACTGCATACTTTGTAAAATCATCAATGCCCTCGGCTTTAAGCACATCTTCATCAATAAAAAAGTTGCCGGAGCATTCAAAAGAAGGTTTTTGAAGAATGTAACAGGCTGCATCCGCAACTATCTCGGGCGTGCGGCTGCGCTGTATGAGAAAATCTCCGCCCAGCAGGTTCTGTACTGCTGCGGTAGCAATGGTTGTTCTGGGCCATAAAGCGTTAGCGGCAATGCGGTGCGGCTTCAGTTCCTCCGCCAAGCCAAGTATCACCATGCTCATACCGTATTTGCTGGTGGTATACGCCAGGTGCTTGGAGAACCAGAGGGGGTCCATGTTTAGCGGGGGCGACAAATTAAGAATATGCGGGTTGTGCGCTTTTTTCAGGTAAGGAATGCACGCTTTGCACATGAAGAAAGTGCCTCTTATATTAATGCCATGCATCAGCTCCCATCGTTTCCATTCGGTTTGCTCTGTTGCAGCCATCGAAATAGCGCTGGCATTATTGATAAGAATATCAATTCCTCCAAAGGTATCCACCGTGGTCTTTACAATATTGAGTATGCTTTCTTCGTAGCGCACGTCTCCCTGGAGAGGCAATACTTTTCCTGGGCCTTCCTTGGCTATTTCTTCAGCGGCAGTATAAATGGTGCCTTCTAACTTAGGATGAGGTTCGGCGGTTTTACCTACGATGGCGATGTTGGCGCCTTCTCTGGCTAACCGTTTCGCAATAGCTTTACCTATTCCGCGGGTTCCCCCGCTTATCAGTACGGTTTTATTGGCTAATGTCATGATCTCTTTTTAAAGGGTAGCTAACCTGAAACTGAATTTAGGCGAAATTATGATGCCGGTGCAAAAAATTGGGTGTTACTACCAAAACGGGCATTCGTAAACTTACGATGCCACGGGGTATTTCATGAAGCAGGAAAATAGGGCATTAGTGCGCTTGTGCAGTCCTTGGATGGATGGTACATTTGTATTGTCAGTTGTTTGATTTAAAGCGCATCCAATATCCTCCCGATAGTTATCGGGACAATCCAGATCCAATATCCAAGAGAAAGACAACCAATATCCAGTAAAGACCAAAAACCAGCGCTTTGTATCATTTGACCGGCAAGTTTAAAATCCAGAATCCTGAAAAAATCCAACGAATCCAATCCTTGAAAAAAACCAAGACTTTGTACCTATGAGTGGCCCGATTAGTTGAAATCGTCCCGTACAAAAGATTTAAGCCCCCGGTAACCCCCGGGGGTTTTTTATTCAATACTCCGGCTGTTGTGGCTTATTCCCCATCACCTCGTCTATACGCTGTAAAACTTCCGTTGAAAGCTTTGGAAGCACATCAAGGGCTTTAAGGTTCTGTGTCAATTGCTCTTTCTTGGTTGCGCCCAGAATAGCGGTGGTAACATTCGGGTTGCTGATGCACCAGGCTACCGCCAGTTCGGCCAACGAGCACCCCAGGTCATCAGCCACGGTTTGCAACTGCCTCACCTTCGCGACCTTGTCTTCCACATACGTTTTGTCTTTCAGCCAGCTGAACCCGTCCAGGGCCAGGCGAGACCCTTCCGGTATGCCCTCATTGTATTTGCCCGTTAAGAGCCCCGATGCCAGGGGACTCCAGATTGTAGTGCCCAAACCGAAATTCTTATAGATCTGCAGGTAATCCTTTTCAACTTTTGTGCGGTTGAACAGGTTGTACTCAGGCTGCTCCATTGTAGGACCTATCAGCTTATACCTTTCTGCCATCACTTGCGCTTCCAGGATTTCCTGCGCGCTCCATTCACTGGTGCCCCAGTAGAGAATTTTGCCCTGTTGGATCAGGATATTCATCGTCCATACCACTTCTTCTATCGGTGTGTTCTTATCAGGCCGATGGCAGAAATAAAGATCGAGGTAATCTACCTGCAGGCGTTGCAATGCTTCATGACAGGCTTCCGTTAAATGCTTGCGGCTGAGGCCAAGCTGGTTTGGTTTTGTATCAGGGCCCTTCCACCCAAAGTAGGCTTTGCTGCTCACCACATAAGAAGTACGGTCCCAGTTCTTCTTTTTCAGCACCCGGCCCATCATACGTTCGCTTTCCCCGCGGGCATAAACTTCCGCATTGTCAAAAAAGTTGATGCCATTATCGTAAGCAATCCCCATCAGCTCATCGCTGATGCTATCGTCTATCTGTTTGTGAAAAGTGACCCAGCTGCCAAAAGAAAGTACGCTGAGTTGCAGGCCGGAACGGCCAAGGCGGCGATATTCCATTTTTTGTTTATTGGTTTATTAGTTGAAGCGAAGTTCATACCAATAAACCAGTAAACTAATAAACTAATAAACCAATAAACTTTACGGGAAACTATCCTTAGGCACCGTCACCCTTCCCGATGCCTGCGTAAGCACCCACCAGTCGAAATTCTGGGAGGCTTCCATGCCAATGCCGTAGAAAACTTTGTCGCGTGTATGAATGGCAACGGCCTTTGTTGTGTAGAATTTTTCTGTCTGCTGGTCCCACCAAAGCTCGTCGGTACGCAATGTATCTCCGTTCAGCTTGTTCATTACCACCACACTGTCGCGCAGGAAAACCTTCTTCTCCCACTCGCGGTATTTTCCATAACGCGCATCCACCTGGCTTTCCATAGCCATGGTATCGTTGTAAAAATCCACATGGAGGGTTTTGGGAAACTCAACGTAGGGTGGGTCTGCCAGGTAGCGCAGCATAAAAGGAGCGGTAAGCTTAGCCTTGATCTTCGAATCCTGGCTCATATAGGTTACTATATCCCTGGCTTCTTCAACTGCGGTTTTCTTTTCGGTCATTCGCTTGATTGCCACAGGATCGTTCTCACAGGAAGCAAGAAAAAAGCAGCCCATAAGCAGGACTGCCGGAAAGATATTTGAGGTGAAGCGTTTCACTATTCTATTCGTATTTGACCTTTCTGAACCAGATATCACTCAATGAAAAGCCTACAGAGATGCGGAAGAAATTTTCCTTGATCGCATTCTGATCGTTGCCGCGGCGGCCTACTTCAAATGCCGTATTGATAACCGTGGTTTGATTAGTATAGTTGCTGCGGCGCATAGGTAAAGCGGCACCAGCCGTAAAACCAATTATCGGCAAATCCCTGTCGGCCTTGATATAATCCCTTCCGTAAAAGAACCCGCCTTTGTAGGTAACGTAGTTCCAGTAAGACTTCCCCGGTTTTTGAGAAGGAGTCCATTGTCCCCCGGCTTTAAACTGCCAGGAGTTCTGCAAAGGGTCCTTCTCGCCAAAAAACTGGTATTTGGTCCAGTTGGTAGTGGTAAAGTCGGCGCCTAATGCCCATTCGGTCTGCTTATCTATTAAAAATCCCGCGGTGAATGATGAAGGGTAGGTGACCTTGCCGGAAATATCTGACAGCGTTGAAATGCTGTCGACCCGCAGGGTGCCGCCATTGGCATCGTACTCGAAGGTTTCACGAATGATATCTCGGTTGGCATTGAGCGTACGCTGTAACTGGCCTGTTACACCAAGCCTGAGCCAGGTGGTTTTGGCCAACTGGGTGGAATATTGAGCCCCGCCCTGGAAGGTAAATCCACCAAAAGTGGATTTGGTCTGGTGGTTGGATTGATAATAAAGAATACTATCGTTCAAAAATAATTTCTTGGTGCTATAATCTTTTGTACCGAAAGTATAGGCGATATTAACGCCCAGGCTTAAGTTTTTAAAGGCAATGCCCGTTCCTGCAAACACATCATACGATCCACCGGTCCCTTCGTAAATAGTTACAAGGCTGTCGTAGCTAAGCCTTTCGTTGGTTTGGATCTTATAATTCACGCGGGTAGTGGGTCTCAGCCCCAGGTTCAATCCCCAACTGCGTTTAGGCACAAGCGGAATTCCCAGTTGTATGTAAGAAACGTTGGCGCTGGAAGCGGAAAACTTGCCGGCGGTATTGGGCTCACGAAGCGTGCGGGTATCAACCTCAAATCCAAGATCGAAGGTGGTATACCTCAGCTTGGAATAAGAAGCCGGGTTGAGATAATTGATAGATTGATAATCGAAATAGGCAGCGGAAATTCCACCCATAGCACGGTTCACGATGTTTCCTGTCGGAACAGGGTCGCCAAGGCCATAACGGGAATAAGGAGAATTTTCCTGGGCAGATAGCTGAAAACAACATCCTGAGATCAAAGCCACCAAAACCGTAAATCTGCTAAGCGTAATTTTTTTCTCCAATCGCATACAAGCCTTTAAAAAGTAAATCGGGGTCTGCAAATATCTTATTTTTAATATGTGACACAAAATGAGGGGTATCACCCCCGGTTAAAAGCACGTTAAAGTTCCCATACTTCTCCGCATAGGCATCGATAGTTCCATCAATCTCTTTAGCCATTCCAAGAAGCACGCCGCTTAAAATGTTGGTCCTTGTATCATAGCCTACCAGCGGAAAATTCCAGTCTTTTTTGATCAGGGGCAGCTTGGCCGTAAAGGTTTCCAGCGATTTGAACCGCATTTCCATACCTGGCGAAATACCGCCGCCCAGGAACTCATGGTACTTATTAATGAAATTGTAAGTGATACAGCTTCCCAATCCCACCACCAGGTTATTGCAGCCCGGAAAAATATGTACGGCCGCAGCGCATAAAGCCAAACGGTCGGCGCCAATGGTCTCGGGCTTACCTACCGGCGTGGCAAAAGGCAGGTGCGATGCATGGTTCAGCTTATGAAACTTTGTACGGGAAGCCAGCATGCCTTCTATCTTTTCGTTGTGATTGATCACGGACGAAAGTATAGAACGCTCAGGCTGAAAGCGATCCACCAATTCTTTTACAGTGGATTCCTCATCATTTTCCAATACCACCACTTCGCGGATTGAGCCGTCAATAAACACGGCGCATTTCAGGCGTGTATTGCCAAAATCAAAGCAAAAGGTGGTCATGGGGGAGCAAATGTAGGGAATTAGCAAATGGCTCAATAGCTCAATGCGAAAATGAGCTCCTCAATCGCGATCCTACATTTTCACATTGAGCCATTTTCATATTTGCTAATTAAATTAAATATCGAAATTCAGCGAAGAAAGGTTCCTGAAATGGCCATTCAGCCTGATCTTTTCTTTCAGCGCCTCCATTTCAGCTATCAGGGGAAGCACTTTGCTGAGATGCCTTTTGAGGTATTCCTGCCTCTGTATTTCCTTCAGAAGGCCCAGCATTTCGTATTCTTCTTCAAGGGATAACCCGGCATGATGCGCCACATCAAAAGCGGTAAGCTCTTCATCAGGCTTTTTAAAATCTTTATTGATGTTCAGCAGCCGGTGCAATTCGCGGATGCCGTTCACTACTTTCTGCATCAATTCCCGCTTGCCGTCATCATCACTGTCAGGATAATTCACAATCGCGCCGCTGTATAATTTTTCAGGAATGGATTTGATCAATTCCAATACCCTGAAAACACGCTCGCCACTGGTTTGAATGTCCATTTCGCCATTGTCGTACACTTTTACCACGCGCAAAATTTTCACCAGCGTGCCCATTTCGGCCACCTCGTTTTTTATAACGGTGGGAATGCCAAAGGGCCGCTCTTCGGAATAACATTCGTTGATGAGCTGTTTATACCTGGGTTCAAAAATGTGCAGGTTCACCTGTTCGCCGGGGTACACCACAATGCTCAGGGGAAATATGGGAATGAAATTCGTCATACGATAAAATAACGCATGGGCATTGCAACTATTGCCTGTTCAGCTCGCGCAGCCGCACGTACTTGATAAATGTGTAATAACCTGTAGTAACCGCAATGAGCCAGCCTTTGTAACCATCCAAAAATCCAAGCTTCAGCACATACGCTTTAAAAAAACTGTACAGCGGAGAAAACACCAGCTTCAAAACACTGGCTTTTTTTCCTTTTTCATGGTACTTCTGTGCCGTTATCATGGCAGAGTGCACCATTTTGGAAGCGTATTCCCTTGTGTCTTTAAAAGTATAATGCTCCAGGTATCCGTTGAATTGTACAAACTGCAACTTCTGTTCACTGGTTACATCTTCATGGGCAATGGCATCGTCCCAATGCACCGTGTATTTGTGGAACAAGCGGTTCTTCCAGCTACTTCCCCAATCACTATGCCGTATCCATTGATCTGAAAAAAAATTCTTCCACAGCACCTGGTGAACGGTATGTTCATTCACCGGGGTCCATTGCTGCAGTTGCCTGTAAAGTGTTTCATCCACTTTTTCATCTGAGTCAAGTGACAATATCCAATCGTGTTTTGCAAACCCGATGGCTGCGTTCTTGGAACGGCCATATCCCTGCCATGGAATACTGTACACCCTGGCCCCGGCTCGCGCTGAGATACCAATTGTATCATCACTGCTTCCTGTATCGCATACGATCACATCGTCTGAAAGTCCTTGTATGCTGCTGAGCAGCCTGCCGATCTTATCAGCGGAATCTTTTGCAACTATGACGATGGAGAATGGCTGCATTCGTTTGGATGTGCTTGCAATATAATATTTCCTACGTTTGCACCATGAAGATCAGCGGGTTCACTATCATTAAGAATGCTGTAAAAAACGATTATCCCATTACAGAAGCCATCACTTCCATTCTGCCGGTAGTAGATGAAATGATCGTGAGCATAGGAGATAGTGAAGACGCTACCGAAGCGCTGATCCGTTCTATTAATTCCGATAAGATCCGCATTGTTCATTCCGTGTGGGACCCTGCTCTTCGCGAAGGCGGGAGAATACTTGCCGTAGAAACCGACAAGGCTTTTAAACATATTTCTGCTGACAGCGATTGGGCTTTTTATATCCAGGCCGATGAAGTAGTGCACGAAAAATATCACCACGCCATCCGCGAAGCCGCCGAACGGTACATGAATGATAACCAGGTGGACGGGCTGCTGTTCCATTACACTCATTTTTACGGCACGTATGATTATGTAGGCGATAGCCGCAAATGGTATGAGAAAGAAGTGCGCATTGTACGGAACGATGCTTCCATTCAATCTTACAAAGACGCGCAGGGATTCCGCAAGAATGGTGAAAAGCTGAAAGTAAAGCTGATCGATGCATGGATGTATCATTACGGCTGGGTGAAAGACCCGGTTCAGATGAAACAGAAAATGTACAATGCGGGCAAGCTCTGGCACAGCGATGAAGAGATGGACGCTTTCCTGCAAAGCGGTGAGTTCTTCGATTTTAATGAGTTCGATTCTGTGGCAAGATTTGAGGGCACACATCCCGCCGTGATGGAAGACCGCC
This sequence comes from Chitinophagaceae bacterium, assembly GCA_049689695.1. Classification (GTDB taxonomy): domain Bacteria; phylum Bacteroidota; class Bacteroidia; order Chitinophagales; family Chitinophagaceae; genus DASPKM01. The sequence goes on from JBAVMD010000497.1 coordinate 9,493, forward strand.
TCCGGCGCAAGAACTGGGACCTGAAGCTGGATACTTCTAAAAAGAAATTCTCTTTCAAGAACAAGCTGTTATATTGGATCGAGAAGATCACGGGAAAGAGGTTGTTTACTTATGCTAATTATAAAATTGTTTAATTATTGATTTGCTGATTATTGATTATTACACAGTCGCATGAATTATAGAATAATCAATAATCCAATAATTAATAATCACTAACCCATGCATTCAGCCCTTATAAACTCCATACAAACCGGCGATATAAAATCCCTCGCCAGGGCTATCACTGTTATCGAAAATGAGCTGGGTGGTTTTGAAGAATTGCTGCAATTGCTTCCGGTAAATCATGCAACACCAATTATCGGCATCACCGGTGCGCCCGGCGCGGGTAAGAGTACGCTTGCCGATGCATTGATCGGCCGCATGGTGGCGGATAATAAGAAAGTGGCTGTGCTTTGCGTGGACCCTTCCTCGCCTTTTAATCTTGGGGCTGTGCTGGGCGACCGTATCAGGATGAGCAACTGGTACGTGCATCCGGGAGTATACATCCGGTCGCTGGCTACGCGTGGGTCACTGGGCGGACTTCATCCCAAGATCATCGAGATTACAGATCTTTTGAAAGCGGCCCCATTCGATTATATTCTTGTGGAAACAGTGGGCGTTGGGCAAAGCGAGATCGAGATCGCCGGGCTTGCAGATGCAACTGTTGTTGTTGTAGTGCCTGAAGGCGGCGATGAAGTGCAAACCATGAAAGCAGGTCTGATGGAGATTGCAGACATTTTTGTAGTAAATAAAAGCGACAGGCCGGGTGCAGATCAATACCTGAAAAATTTACGGTTGATGCTGGCGCCTGCTTTTCACACGCATCAGCAGGAAATTGCGATCATTAAATCCGTTGCCAATTCGGGCGAAGGCGTTCCGGAGCTATGGGATGCGCTTAAGCAATATTTATCCTCACCGCACTTCAATAACAGAAGATCATGGCTGCTGGCAGAAAAAGCGTATCACCTGATTGCGAAGAAAAGAATGAAGGATATCGATAAGGATTCGTTACGCGAAAAGATATCAGTTGAAATGAAGAATGGGAATTTTAATTTGTATGCGTTTATCAGGGAAAAATAAAATCACGGATTATTGCCTGGCTTTTGATGCTTTGAATTGTTAGGATTAAAGGATTACACGGATATACATCTTCCTATCCGTGAAATCCTTAAATCCTAAGAACCTATACATAAAACCATTCATGCCTAATCCGTGCTTCCTCCTCATGCTATCCGTGAATCCTCTATTCATGTCTAATCCGTGCTTCTTCCTCATTCACCGAAGAATCCAATCCGTATACCGAAATTACTTCGCCGCCGCTTCATCCGCATCTACTTTTAATCCGTAAAACAATTTATATGAAAAGGATCTACGCATTTGCAGCTATCGCGTTGCTGCTGGGATTAAGCAGTTGTCTTTCCACTGTTCATCCCATTTTTACGGAGAAAGACCTCGTTTTCGATCCCAAATTGATCGGCAAATGGAGATATGAAAGCAAATCGTTCAATGGTTTTGTAGAGATCACCCAAACAAAACAACAGGATTTTACAGACTATCCCACCCTGGGCAAGCTTGCAGGCAAAACTTACATGCTGCGGTATAAAAATACAGAAGGCGGTATAGATGCAGCTTACTATGGCTTTATGGTAAAGTTGGGAAACAAGTACTATATAGACCAGTATCCTGCAGAAACACCGGCTACCATGAATTACGATCCGTTTTACAAGGGTCATTATTTAAAAATGCACACCTGTTACCTGCTCAGTTTTAAAAAGGATAATTCGTTTGAATTGAAACAGTTCGACGAAACCTACCTGAAGAAGCTGATAAATGATAAAAAGATCCGCGTGCGTCATGAAACAAGAGAAGATGGCAGCCTTATCGTAACAGCTTCCACAGAAGAGCTTCAGCAGTACATTATGAAGTACAGCGATGTTCCGGAAGCTTATTACCAGGACAATACATCAACTTATACCAGGATAATCAATTATTAAAAGTACAGCCATGAAAAAAATACTTTCATTCATATTGGTAAGCATCGCATTGCTTTCTCTCACCGCCTGCATCACCGCGCTGCAACCGCTGGTGAGCTACGACAAGATTATCAAAGACAACCGCATCAACGGGAGTTGGACACACGAAGGAGAAACCATTATTATTGAACCACTGCCCACCAGCAGGTTTGCAAAAGACGTAAAGGAATGGGCAGGCAAGCAGGGCGAAAAAGTCTTCGCATTTACGGGTGATCCAAAGAAAGACTCTATTCTGTTCACAAACCTTTACGCAGTTTCTTTTGAAGAAGACGGAGTAAGTTATGACATGGTAGCGGAGCTGATCAGGTTGGGCAATGGTTTGTATATGGACCTTTATCCTGCAGCCATGAACGATAAAAAGCAAAAGGAAGACAATACGGACCCTTACAATTTCAATTACGATTACGTAGGCGGATTTACCATGGCAAAAGTGGAGATCACGGGAAACTCCAACATTACGCTTAAGTTCCTTAACGGAGATTTTATCAAGGAACAGATCACCGGCGGGAAGATGAAATTAAAACACGAAAAAAATGAATTGTTCGATACCTTCCTCATTACAGCATCTACACAAGAATTACAATTGTTTGTAGAGAAGTACGGAAATGACGAACGCATTTATAGCAAAGAAACAACCATAAGCCTTACAAAGAAATAGCATTCATGAAGCAACCCATGTTATCTGTTCATCACCCTTTATTCCGGCTTTTGCAGCACCTGGTCTTCTGGGTGCTTTCGTTCTTTGTGTTTCTGTATGTGTTTAAAACAGGCATTGTTGCGGAGAAAATAGATTATGTGTATACTGCCCTATTTCACCTTACGTTGATGCCGGCCGTTTACCTTAACCTGGAATGGCTGTTGCCGCGTTTTGCAAAAAGAAATACATGGCTGCTGTATGCATTACTGCTTGTGTTGTTGATAGCTATTTCATCCTGGGTGAATTATCATTTTTTTCAATCATGGTCATCGGCGCTGCTTCCGGAGTATTTTTTTATTTCTTACTTCAGCTACATAGAAGTTGCGATGTTCTTTGTTGTTTACATCGGTCTTACGTCTTTGATCAAACTTTCAAAATCATGGTTTGCTGTAAACGAGTTGAAACAAAAACTTTTGCAGGCTGAAACAGAGAAAGTGCAGATAGAATTAAAGGCGCTCAGGGCGCAGATAAACCCGCATTTCTTTTTCAATACGCTCAACAGCATTTATTCCATGGCGCTGGAGCGCGATGGGCGGTTGCCTGCAACAGTTCTGCAACTGTCTGATCTCATGCGCTATTTCCTGTACGAATCAAAAGGAGACCTGGTGCCTCTGGATAAAGAGATCACCGTATTGCAGGACTATATTTCATTACAAAAAATAAGGTCCGGTGATTTACTGGAAACAAGCGTGGATATTGAGGGTGACTCAGGGGGTCAGATCGCACCGCTTTTACTGATCACCTTTGTCGAAAATGCTTTCAAGCATGGCGCCAAGGGAAATACCGGCAAAACCTTTGTACACCTGCTTTTAAAAGTAGCGGGAAATGCGCTTAATTTCAGGCTGGAAAACAATATGGGATCAGCAGAAGAAATTGAAACGACCGAACACAAGGGGGTTGGATTGGAAAATGTAAAACGAAGGCTTGAACTGCTGTACCCGGGAAAACACCAACTGAGCGCAGGCATACAACAGGATAAATTTATTGTTCAATTGAACCTGGAAATACAATAGCATGTATAAATGCCTTGTAATAGAAGATGAGCCGCTGGCGCAGCAGGTATTAAAGAAATACATTGCAGACCACCCGATGCTGCAATTGGTTGGCGTGTGCAATGATGCATTAGAAGCGCAGCAGGTATTGTCTAATGAAAAAGTACCGATCCTCTTTTTAGACATCAACCTGCCTAAACTATCAGGTATCAATTTCCTGAAATCATTACCTGATCCGCCGGCAGTGATCTTTACCACCGCTTACCCTGAATATGCGGTAGAGGGTTTTGATCTCAATGCGATCGATTACCTGATGAAGCCTTTCTCATTCGAGCGCTTTTTGAAAGCGGTGAATAAGGCTATTGAGAAACTGAAGCAAAGCAATGTGCAGGCCCCGGCGGAAAATGCAGGCTTTATTTTTTTGAAAGCCGATAAAAAAGTTTTCCGGGTAAATACAGCTGATATCCTGTTTTGCGAAGCAGTGGATGATTATGTAAAAGTGATAACAACCGATGAACAATACCTTGTACATTCTACGTTGAAAAAACTGCTGGATGAACTTCCGTCATCTAACTTTATACGGGTACACAAGAGCTACATCATAGCAAAAGATAAGATCAGGTTCTTCGAAGGAAATTATGTAAAGGTTGGCGACCGCGACATCCCTATTGGCGCATCTTATAAGGATGATATTTATGCGAGATTGAAGGAAAGAAATTTATGAAGAAGAATCACGGATTGGAAGAAGGATTAGAGGATTTCACGGATGGGAAATATGTTTAATTTAATTCTGCCTGTGTTAACAGTAATGAGATAAATGTTTTGTTCATCCGTGTAATCCTCTAATCCTTCTTCCAATCCGTGCTTTTTTCTTAAAATCTAATCCGCCTTTCTATTGCTCTTCCACCATCTGTATCCGATATAACTGAAGATCATGAATGGCATCGCTGCCAGGTAAAGAATACCGGCATTCAAGGCCTTGGCCGGGCGCTCACCCAATTGCTGCGCAGATTTTGTGCAGATAGAACATTGTGAATATGCTACGTCTGAGCTTACCAATAGCAATAACAGCAAAACGATTATCAGACTCCACTTTTTCATGCTGCAAAAATACGCTCTATTGGTCATTAAAGTCATTAGGTCATTAAGTCATTAGTCATTTTTTTATGACTTTATGACTCAATGACCTAATGACCCAATGACCCAATGACCAGTTACTAATCCTACCTGTTAACCACCAACTTCTTTACCTGCTTCGTCTTATCGTTATACAATTCAACATAATAAGTGCCTGCTGCCAGGTGGCTGATATCCATTTGTGTGGCTGATGATTGCGTAATAAACCCTCGCTGCACTACCTGTCCTTTGGAATCTGTGATATTGATCCTGGCATTGTTTACATGCTCACCTACACTAATGGTCACATTGCCTTTGGCCGGGTTCGGGAATATCACGAAGGCTTCTTTGGTATCAAAGCCCAACACCTTAATGGGTGAATAATTATACGAACCGTCTATGTTTTCTATCCTCAAACGGTAATAATTAAACCCGCGCTCAGGTGTTACATCGTTAAAAATATAATCCAGGTTTCCTGAACTGTTGCCCGCTGCTGTTACAGATCCAATTTCGCTGTACCGGCCACCATCAATAGAACGCTCTATTACAAACCGGCTGGTATTGATCTCGCGCGAGGTAGACCATGATAGCCTGGACACCTTACCTTTCTTCTCCGCCGTAAAGTTCAGCAGCGTTACTGGCAGAGCTACCGCATTATCCACCAGTGCAAAGAGCGAGAAGCCTGTGAATGTATAAGTATAAGAATAATACCCTTCAGCTGAATGGTTCTCAAACACCGGCGTTACAATCACACTATTTGAACTGTTTACCTGCGCAAAGCTTGCCGCATTTGTTTTCAACAAACTGAGGGCCGCAGGCGCAACGCTAAAGCCGGTTGCAAGTTCAGCGGTCTTATAATACAATGTGAGCGTATAACTGCTGCCGGCATTCTGGGCAGGGCTGATAGAAAATACTTTCTTCGAACGCTTGCCCGCACCCATCGGCACACTTCCGTTGCCTGCTTCGGGAAGGCTTACAGATACGCAGCCTAAGTTGCTGCTGTTGTTCACGATCTTTGCCATCAACTCACCATCTACCGTACTGTAGAAATAACTTGGCTTGTTGGCTTCAACCCACATTTTTTCTGAAACGGAAGAAGAAGCATCGCCCTCTATTTTCTTTCCTTCTCCGGTGATCAGCACATTATCTATTGTAACGCTTAGTGAGGAACCTGCATTTGCATCGTTGTTCCATACAAATCCCAGATAGAACTGCTTGTTATTGAAAGAAGCCGGCAGTATCACATCCGCGCTTGCATCAGTAGGCTTCAGAAACAGTACGGTATCTTCTGCTGTGAATGGATAGAAAGTTGTTCCATCCAAAGAATATTTCAGTTGGCCGTAATCGCAGGCCGCAGTAATTGGCGGTGGACAAGGCTCTCCGCCTGCATTATAATCGAACTTCACACGTATGTTGTTCAATCCCGCCGCATTGATGAGCGGGGTGCGCAAAATGGTTTGTGCGGTAGTCAACTGATCATACGTTGCCTGTCCTGCGTTGGTTGACCACTCAACAATTGCACGCTTTGTTGACCAGTTCAATCCAAGCGGCACCAGCGGTGGAGAATATACTTTCCAGCTTACCGGAGAAGGCAGCACTTTGTCTACGCCTGACCATCCGCCCGGCAAACCGCCTTCAGCCACAGATTCAAAATTCTCGCTGAGCAATGTAATGGTTCCGCCTACCACAGGATCGATATCATCATCAGTAACCGTGATCGTAAAACTATTGTTATATGCAGGCAATGTGCTGGTAGCTGTAATCTGGATCGTTTCATTGCCTTCTACCATTGCATCGTCGTAAATGCGCAGCTTAATGTTCTTTAACCCTGTTTCGCCGCTGTTGTAGTTTACTGACGCTGCGCTCAATGCATATTCCTGAGCATTCAATGTTCCGCCAGACACACTAAAGTTTACAGTAACAGGCGAACCGGGTGATGCAGTAAGGTTAACATTGATGTTGTACTCCATATAGCGGTCGCAACCACCGTCTGCGGTTTCCCTGACCTGTGTAAGTGCGGGCGCAACAATCAGTGGTGGCGCTCCGCAAGGTGCAAAGCCGGGGCCTACGTTAATGGCATACCATGCATCTGTTATTGTTTTTTCTTCCTGCGAGCATTCGCCATACAATGTTTTTGCCGCGTTGATAGAAGCTGTACGAGCTTCGGCATAAGTTGCATTTGGGGTAAGCATCAGCTCCATCAAATAAGTAATGGCTTCTGCTTTATCGAAACCAATACCAATAAACTCGCCGGTACCGGCAGGCCCTAAAGCGCCGTAATTGCGTGCGGGGTTAATGCCCACTGCATCGCTCATTCCATCATCTGTATAAGCTGGCGAGCCGGTAGTTACACCGGGGCCCATCACCACCAGGTAAAACCATTTGTTCAGTACGCCGCTGTTGTTGTGAACACCGCATTGGTCGTTGGCAAGGGTAGGCGTGCAATTGGGGTCGGCCCAGTATTGCCCTCCGTAAGTATCGGGATTGCTGAACGCTTTTGGATTGTCCATTCTTCTAAGGCCCACCCCGCCGGGGTCTATCTGTTCGCCCACCTGGAAATATTCATAGCCTACTGTAGGATCGATGGTAGTTTTCACAAAACGCTCTACTGCAGCGGCCCAGATGTCGCTCAACGCTTCGTTCATAGCGCCCGATTCTCCCTGGTAAACCAGGTCAGATGTAAATGAACAAACACCATGGCCTATCTCGTGTCCGCACACATCCAGCGAAGTAAGCGGCTTGAATCCTATCGGAGCGCCGCTTCCATCGCCATACGTCATAACCGTTCCGTTCCAGAACGCGTTATCGTAAGCAGGTCCGTAATGCACATAGCTTTTAATGGCGCTGTTACGGTTATCAAAGCTCAGGCGGTTGTGCTTCTGCTTCCAGTAATCATACACCATTTCTGCACCCCAATGAGCATCTATCGCCATATCGTCATTCAAGCCTTCCGTGGCTACGTTGCCCGGTGTACCGCGAATGAGGTCTTCCGTACTGCCAGGGCCTTCGTTTTTCCAATTATTATCAAGGTCGGTAAACGCAAGCGACTGCGCATGAAGGCCCGGAAGAGAAAGCGGAATACCGCCTACTCCGTTCATATCATAAGTTTCCACGCCCTTGCCGCGGGTAACATCTTTAAGAATATATACGCTCTGGCCGGGCAGCACCGGGATGCGGGGGTCAATGCCCGAATGCGTTAGCGGAACGGCGGTATTATTGGGATCGTTCGTGGGCGCTGTTACCAGCGTGGTTTGTATCTGCCTTGTGCCTGAATAACGCGTGGTACCTGTACCAATAACAGTTACTTCAAATGGAAAACCCAGCCATGGATATTTTTCTATCAGTTTTACACCCGTCCCGGCTGAAGAAGTTGTTGCAGACTTTTTGGTGGTTGGGGTTTCAGTTTTGGGCTTATAACGGTCGCCATCCGTATGTTTGATAATAGGATTGATAAGAATGATGGCGCCTGTTTGCGCATCAACATAAATATAATTGCGGCTCAGCGGCTCAACGGCATAGATGTCGAACTTCCAGGCCAGGCGCGCCTGCCCGCCGTGGTAAAGGTCTTTTGCAATTACCAACTCGCCTTTAGGGGTATGTTCATTTTTTAATGCGATGAGTTTTTCCTGCAGGGCGGGATTACCGGCCGCACTGGCTATGTCCTGGTCAAGTGCTTCCCAGCTATACCTGCGCGCGTTTACAAACCGCAGCGCAGCGTCTTTGGCCTGAAGCACGGAAAGCACCGGAGAAACGGTAAAATCTTTTGGCAGGTCGTATGATTCAGCGGTGATAGACCGCAGCTTTCCATTTTTACCGGAGGCGGCATAAGCCGCATGGTCCATGCGAATGCCTTTAAAATATTGCTGGTAGCGCTCTACAACCACTCCCTCTTTCAGCTCCGTGCGGGATATCTGTCGCAGTTCATTACCATCTGCAGCGTTGAGCATAAAGTAATACTGTATGAGGCTCCTCGCCTGGCTGGTGAGGTGTGGAGAAGCTTCCACAAAGGAAATAGAAGAAGGTGTTTGCAATTCAGCATGAGTAGTGAATTCTTTTACTGATGCATCGGCCGCTAATACAGCTTTTATTTTTTGAATGCGGCCAGACTGCTGTGCATTTACATAGAGAAGAGAAATAAATAAAACAGAAACGGTAAGGCATAGGCGTAATAGCCTGCTGAAATAGGTAAAGCTCACCATAGCAGTGTTTTTTTAGTTAATCGAAAGAATAAATGTGTAGTAGTCCGTTAGTTTGGTTCTCAAGGAGGGATAATGAACATATATTAAAAATTTTATGCCTGAGGCCCCGGCGGGGTGGTTGCAATGGCGGTAGGTCAACACCACAAAAGCTACGGCTATAACGTAAGATAAACGAAGGATGAACGAAGGATATAGCCAGCTACTCTCCAAAAACAAAAAGGCTGCCTTTAAGGGCAGCCTTTGAAATAAGTAAAGTTTATATTAAACCTCTGCGGTCATACGCTTTTGCACTTTCTTTCGCTCTTCCTCATCCAATATTACCTTTCTCAGGCGGATATTCTTAGGCGTTACTTCTATGCATTCGTCCTGCTGTATATATTCCATGCATTCTTCCAGCGTCATCTGTATTTTGGGAACAATGCGTACGGAATCATCACTGCCGCTTGCGCGCATGTTGGTAAGCTTCTTTCCTTCTGTGGCATTCACTATCAGGTCTCCCGGCTTAATATGCTCGGCAATGATCTGCCCAACATATACTTCCTCGCCCGGATCAACAAAAAATGAACCCCTGTCCTGCAGTTTATCAATAGAATAAGCTGTAGTCCTGTCCTGGTTCTTGGTGATCAGCACACCGTTATTACGGCCGGGAATAGCGCCTTTCCAGGGTTTGTATTCAGAGAAACGATGGGCCATTACTGCTTCACCCGCTGTATTGGTAAGCATTTGTGAGCGCAATCCTATCAAACCTCTCGAAGGAATGTCAAACTCAAGGTGCTGCATATCGCCTTTGCTTTCCATTACAAGCATTTCGCCTTTGCGCTGGGTAACCATATCAATCACTTTACCGCTGAATTCTGCGGGAACATCCACCACCAATACCTCAAAAGGCTCGTGCTTTTTGCCGTTGATCTCTTTTACAATAACCTGTGGCTGTCCTATGGTAAGCTCATAACCTTCGCGGCGCATGGTCTCTATCAGGATGCCCAGGTGAAGAATACCACGTCCAAATACCAGGAAGCTGTCTGCACCATCGGTATCTTCAACGCGCAAGGCCAGGTTCTTTTCAGTTTCTTTCATGAGACGGTCGCGCAGGTGACGGGAAGTCACAAACTTTCCATCTCTTCCAAAGAAAGGTGAGTTATTGATGCTGAACAGCATGCTCATGGTAGGCTCATCAACGCTTATAACCGGTAATGCCTCAGGATTTTCCGCATCGGCAATAGTATCGCCAATGTTGAAATCTTCCAATCCCACTACTGCGCAGATATCGCCTGCAATAACCTCGGTAACCTTCTTTTTTCCGAGCGACTCAAATATATAGAGCTCTTTTACTCTTGATCTTTTAATGCTGCCATCTACCTGCATCAACGCTATGGGTTGTCCTTCGCGAATGATTCCGCGGGTAACTTTTCCAATAGCGATCCTTCCAAGGAAAGATGAATAATCCAGTGAAGTGATCTGCATTTGCAGCGGACCTTCGTTCACTTTTGGAGCAGGCACATATTTGAGGATGCCGTCAAGCAAAGGTGTAATGTCTGCGCTTTGGGTAAGCGAATCATTGAACCAGCCGTTCTTACCGGAACCATAGTAGGTTGGGAAATCAAGCTGCGCCTCTGTGGCATCGAGGTTGAAGAAAAGCTCGAACACGGCTTCATGAACTTCATCAGGACGGCAATTGGGCTTATCAACTTTGTTGATCACCACCATAGGATTAAGGTTCAGCTGAAGCGCCTTCTGCAACACAAAACGCGTTTGCGGCATAGGGCCTTCAAAAGCATCTACCAGCAGCAATACGCCATCTGCCATTTTAAGCACGCGCTCTACCTCACCGCCAAAATCAGAGTGACCCGGAGTATCTATCACATTGATCTTAACATCTTTGTATAGAACAGCGGCGTTCTTGCTGAAAATGGTAATACCTCTTTCACGCTCGAGGTCGTTACTGTCCATGATAAGCTCACCGGTTTCCTGGTTATCCCTGAAAACTTTAGTGGCGTGTAATATCTTATCAACCAGGGTAGTTTTACCGTGGTCAACGTGGGCTATAATAGCTATATTCCTGATTTCCATAATTAAATTTGAGAAGAGGCTTATTGTTTATCGGTTAATGGTTTATTGGTCAACAACATCAGCAACCAAACAACTAAACCAATAAACGAATAAACCAGTAAACCAAAAGGAGCGCGAAGGTAACACAATTAAGGCGGAGGGCAAAGGAGTAGAGCTAAACTTAATAGGATATTCACGTTTATTTTGCTATAAGTTCTTCCTTGCGAACCATCAGCAGAAATACCCTTAACAAGTTGCTAACCAATGGACATTCCTCATCTTACAAACTTCTTGCGGCAAATTGATGCTTTATTTTAACTTGTAGCGCAGTAATTGCTATATGAGAAAAGGAGCTGCCATTTCGATTATCGTTATATGCCTGTTGCTGGTTGTATACATGGCAGGGCCTTCGCCTTCCTCGCCGGCATATACGGATGCAACACAGCCTGATTCTTTGCCGGCTCAAACCCGCATGGGCGCTGAATTGGAAGCAGCCATCCGTGCTAAAGAAACGCAACACAAGCTTAAGCCTGATAACGAAGCCCGGATCGTCTGGGCCGATGATTCGTTGAAAAATCAAACTGAATACGCCATTGTTTACCTGCATGGCTTCAGCGCCAGCCAGGAAGAGGGCGATCCCGTACATACCAACATCGCAAAGAAGTTCGGATATAATTTATACTTATCCAGGCTTGCCGAGCATGGCATCGACACAACGGAAGATCTCATCAATCTTACACCCGACAGCTACTGGAACTCTGCCAAAGAAGCTTTACAAATCGGAAGACAGTTAGGCAAAAAAGTGATCCTGATGGGCACTTCAACAGGTGGATCTTTGGCAATCATGCTGGCCGCTGCTTTTCCAGACAAAATTGAATCGCTGATACTGCTATCGCCAAACATTGCTATCAGGGACGGCGCGGCCCGGCTGCTCAACAATCCCTGGGGTTTGCAGATCGCACGCATGGTAAAAGGCTCCAGGTATGTTGACTCAAAAGACCAGCGCCCCATTTATAAGCAATACTGGAACTCACATTACAGGCTGGAAGGCGCTGTGGCACTGGAAGAGTTGTTGGAGACTTCCATGATCGTAAAAAATTTCAGTAAAGTGAAGCAGCCCACATTGATGTTGTATTATTACAAAGATGATGAGCACCAGGATGCTGTGGTAAGCGTCGAGGCCATGAAAAAAATGTTTGAAAGGTTAGGCACGCCGGCAGAACAAAAACGTGCGGTAGTGATGCCCAATACAGGAGACCATGTAATTGGCTCTTACATAAAATCAAAAGATATTGAAGGCGTTGAACGCGAGATCGAACTGTTTCTGAAAGAAGTGGTTCATCTTGAACCCACCAATAAACCAATAAACCAGTAAACCAACATGTTCAAATCCAAAATAGCCGGCATCGGCATGTATGTTCCTGAAGAGGTGGTATCCAATAATGATCTTACCAAAGTGATGGAAACATCCGACGAATGGATACAGGAACGCACGGGTATTAAAGAGCGCCGCTATGCGAAGCGGTTTGAAGAGACCACTGCAACAATGGGTGCCGAAGCGGCAAAGATGGCCATAGAGCGTGCAGGCATCACACCCGCCGATATTGATTTCATTGTTTTCGCCACGCTTAGCCCCGACTATTATTTTCCCGGCTGCGGTGTGCTGGTGCAACGTGCATTGCACATGAAAGAGATTGGCGCATTGGACGTTCGAAACCAGTGCAGCGGCTTTATTTATGGCCTTAGTGTGGCAGACCAGTTCATTAAAACAGGGATGTATAAAAACATCCTGCTCATAGGCGCCGACCTGCATTCGTTCGGGCTTGACTTCACCACCCGCGGACGTAATGTAAGCGTGATCTTTGGCGATGGCGCCGGCGCCGTGGTATTACAGCCTACAGAAGAAGAAAACCGCGGCGTGCTTAGCACGCATCTGCATAGTGATGGCAATGACGCAGAAGTGCTTTCTATGATAAACCCGGGCTTTCATGCGGGAAAGTACAGCCCTGAAAAAAGACCTGCTACGCCTGATCAGCCTTACGGCGGACTTTTCATTACAAAAGATGTTATTGAGAATGATGACCTCTATCCGCAGATGGATGGCCCGGCTGTATTTAAAAAAGCGGTGGTTAAATTTCCTGAGGTGATTATGGAGGCGCTGAATAAAAATCAGCTCGAGCCAAAAGATATTTCATTGCTGATACCGCACCAGGCCAACCTGCGCATCAGCCAGTTTGTTCAGCAGAAATTAAAACTGCGCGACGACCAGGTGTACAACAACATTCAAAAATTTGGCAATACCACAGCGGCGTCTATTCCCATTGCCTTATGCGAAGCGTGGCAGAACGGAAGAGTGAAAGAAGGCGACCTGGTTTGCCTGGCTGCGTTTGGAAGTGGGTTTACCTGGGGCAGCGCACTGTTGCGCTGGTAATTAGCAAATTGCTCAATAGCTCAATGTGCAAATGGGGCTTCAGGCATTGAGTAATTGAGCAATTTTCATATTTGCACATTTACTTTGCTACAATGCAGCGAAAGATCATCTACCTCATCAATCCTATTTCCGGGACCAAAGAAAAACAATCCCTGATCGATCTTATCAGCCAGAAGACCAATGTGCAGCAATTGCCTTTTGAAATACTGCCAACAGTTGCAAGCGGTGATTATACTTTTCTTCAGCAAAAGATCACGGAAGAAGAAATTTCAGATGTTGTTATTTGCGGAGGCGATGGTTCAGTAAGCCAGGTGGTGCATTCGCTGGCAACCATGAAGATCAACTTCGGAATTATTCCCATGGGATCGGGCAACGGCCTTGCACTGGCCGCGCGTATTCCCAAACCTCCGGCAAAAGCACTGGATGTGATCTTTAACGGTCACACAAAAAAGACGGATGCATTTATGGTGAATGATCAATTCGCCTGCATGCTTTGTGGTCTTGGCTTTGATGCAGCCGTAGCGCACGAGTTTGCGCTGCAGCCAAAGCGCGGACTGAAAACTTATGCAGGACTCACCACAAAACAATTCTTCTCTGCAAAACCATACCCTTTCACCGTTTCAGCCAATAACCTCAGTTTTGAAAGCGATGCTTATTTCATCAGCATCGCCAATGCCAACCAGTTCGGGAATAATTTTACCATTGCGCCGCAGGCCAAGCTGGCTGACGGATTGCTGGACGTAGTGATCGTGAAAAAAACAATGAAGCCCATGTTGCTCTGGAATGTAATGCAACAAGTGCTTGCAGGCAAAACAAAAAAGATCGAAAACTCCATGGAGCTGCCGGTGATCTATTTTCAAACAGATCGCTTATATGTAAACAATCCTGATATGGCGCCGATTCATATAGATGGCGAGCCGAGAGAATCCATTGCAGAGCTGAACATTCATATACTGCCTGACCACTTTGATCTTATTCAGCCTTTGTAAGTTTTTTTGCAACCGCAGGCTGCAGCAATGAATGAAAATTACTGAAGGGCTTCACGTTGTAGGGATTGTCAAGCGCTTCAAACAGGTCAAGCTTTTCGCTTTGTGTAAGATGAAAGTTCAATGTGGCACGCGCCTCATCTTTCTTTGGATAATATTGAATGGATATCTTGTGAAAATTCTTACCGAACAATTCACTTGTAAGGCTCATGATATCGTTCTGCTGAAACTCCTGGATCTTGTACCAGTTATACTGCAGCAGAAATGCAGGCTTGGTGAACACATCATTGATATTGCCTGATTCATAAGGATATTCCCACGCGCCTGTTTTGCGGTCGCGTATCTGCACTACAATTACACCGCTTGTATTTTCCAATATCCATTGCCTGAACACGTGTAAAAATCTTGCAGCCGTTTCCTGTCCGTAATTATCACGAAAGCCAGAGTCCATTACATCAATAACGGGATCGCAGGGCAGCCAGACATTCGGCAGTATATAAGGAAATGTTGCATTCATGCGCAGCACGGTGAGCATACGCACGCTCATGGGGTCCTGTTTTGTAAAAAGCGCACCGTAATCAACAGCATCGGGATCGATAAAATTAGCAGTATCGCTAACAGGCCGCATTAAAAAGCTAACAGGCTGGCTGCTCACCAGCAGCTTTCTTCCATCACGTGTGATCACAGGATGAAACAGCATCAGCGGAATGCTGGCACTTGCTTCATCGGCTATATAATCTTTTAATTGATGGTCGAGCATACCCCGTGTATTATCGCTCAGCTTTTGCTCGAAAGCATAACCACGGTCTTTTACGAACATATAATTGCCCACGCGGAATTTATGAGCGGGCGATGCAAGGTCCCTGGCCACGAAAGAAGAGAACAGGGGATTCAAAAGATCGCCTGAAATATCGTCTATATATTTCCTGTCTTGCAGGTTAATATTACTTCCTTTTGTTTTTTGCCTGTACAACTCCCTGAAATAAGCAGCGCCCAGCATTCCGCCAGATGAACCGGTGATCAGAAAAGTCTTGCGCATCAGTTCACCGCCGCTTAAGCTATCCAATCGCTGCAATGCATTCATTGTAAAAGTTGCGCTGCGTGTGCCGCCGCCACTGGTATTAAGAATTACCATCACTGGTTTTTCTTCTGTCTGCCTGCGCTTCCAATTCTCCAGTATCTGCAGCATTTTTTGTTTGTCCGCTTCAACGCGGTCTGTGGCGCAGAGCCGCAATAATGTTTCGCGTGAATACTTCGGACGCTCATTGCTATTGGTATAATTGATGCCATAAGCTTTATTGGTTGGGTCGATGATATTGTAGCGATATAAAGTATTGATCACAATAAACAGCAGTATCACAAAAGGAATGCTCCAGCTTTGAAGGAAATAAGAAAATGCGCCAGCAACTGCAATGAACACTGCAAAGAACACGATAACGCTGGCAGCAGCCGGCAATTGAAAAATGCGGTTGTCGAGAAAGAAACCGAGGCCAATCAGAAAGATGAATGCAATGAAGATAGAAAGCACCGCAGCAAAATGATGGCGGCTGAACATTGCCTCGATGAATTCGCGGCTGTAATGCGATACATCTCTCACTTTCTTTACATGACCGGGCGAGTTAAGATACCATTCCACTTTAATGAGACGGCTTTCATGTAACCGCATTCCCCTGTGCCTGAATTGTGTTTTGAATAAGCGCGGGTTGCTGATCACAGGCGTCATGCGGCGGATAATGCTTTTATCTGCCCTGAAAAAATACAGGAATGAAAGCAGGATGATGCTTATCAATCCAAAAAGAAATCCAAATACCAGCAGGGTAATCTGCCCCGCAGACATCAATTCCTTGTGCGACGCAAAAGGTATTCCCCTGAAAAAGTAAAACCCGATGAAAAGCAAGGGAATGATGGAATTGTTGATGCAGTATTTAAGAAACGGATTGGTGGTAGTGGCTAAGAATTTAAAATGACGACTGAATAAAATGAAAGTGGTGATGTTCCAGCTCATAATAAATACCGCAAGCGCGGCACCTACAATGGATGCACTTATTGCATTCACCTCACCCAGGTATTCAGGCGCAAGAAATAAAGAATTTGCCCCGAATGTTTGCATGAACGAGCCATTCACGGTGCTGAACAACAGCAGCCAGAACAACAGCAATACCTGGAATTTTTTTAAATGCAGGATCACCAGCTGTACAGGAAAGGAATAATAGACTGATCTTAAGAATTTCCACATATCATTCGGTAAGCGTTTCTATCTGCCCCATGAAAGCAGCAGCTGGCTGGTTTATAAACGATAAGACAAACCTTAAATTATAGTCAGCTTTAAATTAACGCATTCCGGCGACGATTGGAAATGGAATTTCCCGTAAGGAGAAAATACATGGCTACAAGACTTAACACGAATAACATACCGGTTACCTGGTGCAGCTGCGCCAGCCATTCAAATGTTCCCCAATGTCCGGGAACAATCTTGCTGCTGGCAAACAGCGAGGCAATGCCCAGCAATACCTGGATAATTACCAATAAAAGCGGGATCCACCTTGTTTTTCTGAAAAGGGGAGTCCGGGGGGTCGCTTTGATGGTCCATATCACCACCAGTATTGCCAGCAAATAGGCCAGCATGCGGTGCACGAAATGAATAGTGATGGTATTATCTATGAAATTGAACAGGAAAGGGCTTTCGCGGAACAGGCTTGCCGGAAACCAGTCTCCGTTAATAGTGGGCCATGTTGGTGCAGCAGTAGCAGCCTTATGCCCGGCCATCAATGCACCGAATATGAGCTGAACAAATACGATCGCAATCAGCCAGCCCGTGAACTTTCTCAATGGCGGATGGGAGGATATTTGCTGTGGCGGCACCATCAACTGTAATCCAAACCAGAAAGTACAGGCTATCAGTCCTAATGCAAAAACAAAATGAAGCGCAAGCTTAGTTGGCTTTACATAAACCGCATCGCCTGTAAGCCCGCTTTTTACCATGACCCAACCGATAACGCCTTGCAACGCACCAAATAAAAAAAGCAATACCAGCGGGCGGATCATTTCTTTCCTGATCTTCCGCTGAATAAGAAAAACAAAAAAAGGTATTGCAAAAGCGATCCCGATAAGCCGGCCCCAGAAACGGTGAAACCATTCCCAGAAAAAAATGAATTTGAAATCGCCCAAAGTAAAATCGCGGTTGATGATCTGGAACTGCGGCGTAGTTTTATATTTTTCAAACTCCTCCATCCATCTTTGTTCGTTCAGCGGGGGGATAGCGCCGGTAACCACGTCCCATTCTGTAATGGAAAGGCCCGAGCCTGTAAGCCGTGTTATGCCTCCGAGTATTACCTGCACCAACAGCATGAAAACGCCTAACATGATCCAGTTGGCCACTGCGCGTGAAGAGGATGTGCCTGCGTTTGTTTGCATCGCGTGCAAAGGTAGGGGCGGAAATTTTGTTCACATTTTTTTTCACATTGAACGCCGGATTACCTTCTTCATTAGCTTGCGTGCAGCTTATGTTGAAAACCTATTTTCGAGGAGATGTGATAGAAGCCGGCTGCGATGAGGCCGGGCGCGGATGCCTTGCGGGCCCCGTGTTTGCTGCCGCCGTTATACTTCCGCAGAACTTTTATCATCCATTGCTGAACGACTCAAAGCAGGTAACGGCCGAGCATCGTGCAGAACTAAGGGTTTTCATTGAAGAAAATGCAGTGAGCTATGCGGTGGCAAGAGTTGATCACGATGAAATAGACCGCATCAATATTCTCAAAGCTTCTTTTAAAGCAATGCACCTGGCGGTAAAAAAGCTCAGGCAAAGACCGCAATTGTTACTGATAGATGGCAACCGCTTTACCCCTTATAAAAAGATCCCGCACGAATGCGTGATACAGGGCGATGGTATCTATGCTTCCATTGCAGCGGCCAGCATACTTGCAAAAACTTATCGCGATGCGTACATGCTGCGGCTGCATAAAAAACATCCGCAATACGGCTGGGACCATAACAAGGCTTATGCAACGGCCTGCCATCGCAAGGCAATAGATGAGCATGGGCTTACGCCTTATCACAGAAGATCTTTCCAATGCAGTAAAATACAATTGGAATTGATGCTGAATAAAGAAAGTCCCGCGATCAATCAATTTGTACATCAGCAGGTAAACACTGTTAGCGTATCTCTTTGAAGAAAGTTCTCTTCACATCTTCCCATTCATTTTTCAAAACAGCAAAATAGATCGAGTCGCGTCTTCTTTCGCTATGCATCTGCATGTGATTGCGCAAAACACCTTCGGGCGTTGCGCCTATTTTACGAAGCGCTGCTTTGGAGCGTTCGTTAAGGTTATCGGTTTTGATCTCAACCCTTTCCCATTGCAATGTTTCTAAAGCATACCGCAGTAATAAAAATTTAGCGTGCGTATTTACACCGGTGCCTTTGAATGCATCGCCCAGCCAACTCCATCCGATCTCGATGCGTTTATCGTGAAAAGAAATACTTCCATAACTGGTGCTGCCCGCCACTGCATTGCGTTCTTTATCGATCACCAGAAAAGGAACTCTTCTTTCATAGCCGTAGTCCTGCATGGCATCGTTCATCCAGCCTTTAAAAGCATCGCGCGATGAGAGATCTTTTACGAAATACTTCCAGGTAGTGTCTGAAGAAGTAAGTTTTTGAAGTTCGGCTTCGTCTTCTTCGCGCAGCACGCGCAGTTGCACCCGCTCTGTTTCGAGCGTAAGATTTGCAGGAAAGTAAGTCTCGAATGGCCCGGAGTTCAGGTCTTTACCAAACTTAAGCGTATAGCCATTGTTATCTTTAATAGCAAACTCCCGCATGCCATGCGGAACTTCTTTCAGCGGATAAATAACTTCCGCCTTTTCTTTAAGTTTTTGCCAGGTTGCTTCTATATCGGTTGGATAGAAGTAAAGACCGCCCGTTGCCGGCTGCTGTTGCTTATCTGCATTGAGGGTGATGAACACAAGCCTTACATTGTCTTTGTGCAGCATGCAACTGGTTTCACCTTCGTGCCCGAAGCTATCGCCCTGTTTAAAACCCAGCACATTTGTATAGAAATCGATGGTTTGCGGCATGCTGTGGGTTTCCAGTACGGGTGTAAGATTCTTTAAGAACATATTGCTCGATTGTTACGATTCCCAAAGGCCGGCGCCCTGGCGCAGCAAAACAGGTTCGGGGCCGGTGCAATCGATAATGGTTGAAGGTACAATACCGCCTGTTCCGCCATCGATCACAAGGTCTACAAGATTACCAAATTGCTCGTAAATGGCCTCCGGATCGGTGTAATGTTCTACCATTTCGCCGGGTAAAGAGGCGCTGAGCACCGGCCTTCCCAATTCGCCCACAATGGTTAGAGCGATGGTATTATCTGGTATGCGCAGGCCGATCGTATGCTTTTTACTCTGCAGCATTTTTGGTACTTCTTTGCTGGCGGGGAGAATAAAGGTGTAGGGGCCGGGTAAATATTCTTTCAGCAGCCGGTAAGTGGGGGTTGGTAATTGCTTGGCGTACAGGCTCAGGTTGCTGAGGTCGTGACACACGAACGAAAGTTGTGCTTTAGCGGGTTGAACCCGCTTGATCCTGCTGATCCTTTCAACGGCTTTGTGCTGAAAGATGTCGCAGCCGAGTCCATAGATCGTATCAGTAGGATAAATGATTACCCCGCCCTGTTCAAGGCAATCTTTTACTATCTGCATCTTTCTTGGTTCCGGGTTATCGGGATGAACGTGTAAAAGCATATAATTCGATAGGTCCCCGCCGGGGTGGGGTGGTTAGGAGTACACCCTGACGGGTCTCCATTTGCACTCCCACTCCGGCAGGGTCAGGTTAAACGAATGTCAAATCTTGCAACACTATCGGTAACAATTTATTAATATATATTTTTGCCGGATAAATTCTTCGCTATGCAGTTAAGCGTGGTTGACAAGGTAGCAAATATTCAGCCCGGGGAGTTCAGAGATAAATACTATAACCCCATGAGGCCAGTAGTTATTAAAGACCTTGCTAAGCAATGGCCGGCTTTCTCAAAATGGGACTGGGACCTGTTTCAACAGGTGGTAGGCGAAGTAGAAGTAGGCGTTTACAACAATATCAAAAGCGATGCGTACACGCCCGTTAATAAGGCTGACGACTATATGAAGTTTGGCCGGTACATCGATATGGTACGTAAAGGTCCGGCTGAATGGAGAATTTTTCTTTTCAATATTTTCGATCACGCGCCGCAGCTGATAACAGATTTCAGCTGGCCTGAGCATCTTGCAACAGGTTTTGTAAAGCGCTATCCCATGCTGTTTGTGGGCGGAAAAGGGTCCATCACGCACATGCATTTTGATATTGATCTTTCCCACATCTTTCATACGCAGTTCGTAGGAAGAAAAAGAGTTTTACTCTTTCCTTTCGAAGAGCAGCATAAGCTCTACCGCAAGCCCTGGGAAGTGATGAGCTTTGTGAATTTTGAAAAATACTTCGATCACTCCAACAATAAGCTTGATATGCAAAAGCATCCTGCCCTGGAGCTTGCCAGGGGATACGAGGTGATACTTGAACATGGTGATACCCTGTTTATGCCTGCAGGCTACTGGCATCATATGGAGTACCTCGATAGCGGGTTTGCGATGAGCCTCCGCGCCATGCAAAATTCACTCTCAGGTAAGCTAAAGGGTGCATGGAATTTATTCGGGATGCGCAGCATAGATACGCTCATGAAAAAAACCGCACCTGAATGGTGGTTCAATTATAAGAAAGAGAAAACCTTTAAGGCTGCAGAAAAAGAATTACAGGAGTTACACTCCATCGCTTAACGAGGCGATCCCGAAGTGTAAAAAAATTATTAAATAATAATTGCTTTTTCAGAAAACAGTCTTTAATTTAGCCCAGCTTATGCACTGAATCACTGGGTTATCAGTATGTGCATCGCTCCAATCTCCAAGCATCCAATTTCCAAAAACTGCTTTTTTCCAATTCCACGCCAACAGGCTTTTGAAAAATGATGTTGTTTCCGCTCTGTTTCGTAGAGCTATGACCGTTACCCGCCCAACGATTTTTTTAATTCTAACAAACTAATAGAACGATTGCCGTAACTAATACTAACTGCTTCTTTTCCAGACTAGTGAATTTAGCTTACGAATCAAATTCTTTCTTTTTGTGGTTTCAGAGGTAAGCACAGGCCGGCGATTTCCATCGTCGGCATTTTTTTTACCTATCTGGCCGCTTTGAGCGGCCTGATAGGTAAAAAAAGCTTCCCAATGGGAAGCTTGATTTATTTAAGAGATTCCGGATCAGAGAGATCCGGGATACACATTATGAAATAGTCCAGGTCTCATTGCCGCGAAGCAGCTTATCAAGGTTGCCCGGGCCTTTGGTGGCTATCACTTCTTCCAGTTGCATGCTCATGATGTCTTCATAACAAGGCCTGTCTACCTGGTAGAATACCCCAAAAGGCCTTGGAAGATGACCATCCTTATAAGGATCATTGAAGATGCGCACCAGTATCTGGGCTTTGTAAATATCATGCTCGTCGTGCACCCAGAGATCATTTACACTATGCCCTTCATCAAGATTTACAACTACAGGAGTAAACCCATCTAATTTGATCCCTTTATTTTGGGTTGCGCCAAATACAAGCGGCTTGCCCTGCTCCAGGAACAAAGCTTCATTGGCCTTGGTGCTTTTCTCCGTAAATATTTCAAATGCAGCATCGTTGAAGATGTTGCAATTCTGGTAGATCTCGAGGAAAGAAGCGCCCTTGTGCTGTTGCGCCCTTAGCAGCATAGCCTGCAGGTGCTTTGGGTCCCTGTCCATACTGCGTGCAACAAAAGTTGCATCAGCTCCCATGGCAAGCGCCAGGGGATTAAAGGGGTGGTCGATGCTGCCGTAAGGCGTTGACTTGGTAACCTTGTTTATTTCCGAGGTGGGTGAATATTGTCCCTTGGTCAATCCATATATCTGGTTATTGAACAGCAGCATGTTCACATCAAAATTGCGGCGCAGCAAATGGATGGTATGGTTACCACCAATGCTCAGGCTATCGCCATCGCCGGTAACGATCCACACACTCAGCTCGGGCCTGGTAGCCTTCAACCCGCTGGCAACCGCTGTGGCACGGCCATGGATCGAATGCATCCCGTATGTATTCATGTAATACGGAAAGCGGCTGCTGCAGCCGATACCGGAAATAATAACGATGTTCTCCCTGGGTATTCCAAGTCCGGGCATCACTTTCTGGACCTGTGCAAGAATGGAATAATCACCGCAGCCGGGACACCAGCGAACTTCCTGGTCTGTGGCAAAATCCTTGGCGGTAAGCGTTTGAGGTATGGGAGTGGTAGTAGTGCTCATGAGTTAAGAC
>JBAVMD010000498.1:0-6192 GCA_049689695.1 Chitinophagaceae bacterium
GCTCACTGGCCGTATCTACCCTGCTGGCCGCCTTGCTGCTGCCATTTTTTAATCAACTGATAGATAAAAAGCTTGTTCTGTTCACGCAGAACAATATCAATACATGGTTGGTGATCTTAGGTGTTACCATGCTAACAGGCCTTGCGGCGGGCCTCTACCCTGCGTTTTATCTCGCGAAGTTCATGCCGGTTCATGTTTTGAAGGGACAGGTTATTACTGCTGCAGGAGGAGCTTTTCTTCGTAAAGGGCTGGTGACGTTCCAGTTCATTATTTCGATTGTCATGATCACTTCCATCATTACCATTTCAAACCAGTTAAATTATATCAGAACAAAAAAGCTGGGATTCGATAAAGACAATATGCTGATGATCCAGAATATTGGCCGCGTGAGCAATAAGGAAGCAATGAAAGAAGAATTTAGAAAGATGCCTGCCATTAAATCCGCGGGAGCAGCAGACGGTGTGCTGGGCGGACAGAACTGGGCAAACAATATTCGCGCAAAAGACAGAACAGACCAGGTGCTGCTCAATTTCCTTACTGTAGATTATGATTTTCTTTCTACCATGAATGTATCTTTCAAAGAAGGAAGAAATTTTTCAAAGGAGTTCGGGAAAGACAGTCTTGGAATTGTGCTCACTGAAACCGCTGTAAAAGAATTAGGCATAAAAGAACCGGTAGTTGGTTCGCAGATCGTGTGGGGAGAGCAGGATACCGTTATTGTATATGCAGAGGTGATTGGCGTGGTAAAGGATTTTCATTTTTCAAATTTTCACGAACCTATTAAGCCATTCGGTTTTGTGCTGGACGAACCAAGAAACAGCCGTATAAATACTTTGTTCGTTAAGCTTGCTTCATCCGATGCTGATAACGCCATTGCTCATGTGCAGTCTGTCTGGAAAAAAATGATGCCCGAGCAGCCCCTGGAATTCACTTTCCAGGATGAACAACTTTCATTGCTTCACCGGTCAGAATCGAAATTTGAAAAACTGTTCGGATACCTTACGTTCCTGGCTATTTTGATTGCATGTCTTGGGCTTTTTGGCCTTGCCTCGTTTACCGCGGAACAAAAAACAAAAGAGATCGGTATTCGTAAAGTGCTTGGTGCAACGATCCAAAGCCTTGTAACACTTTTGTCGAAAGATTTTCTGAAGCTTGTATTCATAGCAGTATTGATAGCTTCACCGCTTGCCTGGTATTTTATGAGGAACTGGTTGCAGGATTTTGCTTACCGTGTGCAGATCAACTGGTGGGTATTTGTAGTTGCGGGATGCATGGCGTTGATGATAGCATTGCTTACAGTCAGCTTCCAGGCAATTAAGGCGGCGATAGCTAATCCGGTGAGGAGTTTAAGAAGTGAATAACTAAAACTAAAATATGATACGCCATTATCTCAAAATAGCGTTGCGCAATGTTGCCAAGCAAAAAGGTCTTGCCCTGATCAATATCCTGGGCTTGTCTATCGGGCTGGCGTGCTTTACACTGTTCCTGCTGTATTCGGTGAACGAATTCAGCTTTGACCGCTTTCATGCAAAGGGCGATAATATTTACCGCGTATACCGGTGGATTGCGCCAATGGGTGAAGAAGCAGAAAGCCTGGACGCTTACATGCCGATGCCCTTAGGCCCTGCCATGAAACAGGACCTGCCCGATGTAGAAGATTATGTGCGCTTCCGCGACGGATGGGGCGATAATTTTATAAAAGCCAATAACGAAGTAAGTCGTGCGCCGGTTTGTTTTGCCGATCCGCAATTTTTCAGCGTATTTTCTTTTCCGCTTATATCAGGCAATGCAGCCAATGCCTTAAAAGACCCACGCAGCCTTGTGCTTACCAATACTATGGCTAAAAAGTTATTCGGTAAAACCGATGTGATCGGGCAGATAATAGAGATCAAACTGGAGGAAAAATTCGAGCCCTTCACGGTTACCGCTGTGGCAAAAGATATTCCATCTAATTCCACCATCACTTTCGAAATGCTCGGCAACTATAATTTTTTGTTGAATACAAAGTCGGGTGCGAGGTCTGATAATAACTGGCAACGTTCATCTTACCAGGTATATGTTTTGCTCAGGCCGCAAAGCACGCTTGCAACTGATCCTGCGCGCATGCTTAGCTTCCGGAAAAAATATTATCCTAACGAAGAAGCGGAATTGAGAAAGGCCGGATACTGGACGAAGAAAGGCGCGCCGGTAACTTACGGATTGCAGCGCATGTCAGACATTCATACCAATACCAGGATTGGTGGCGGCGTTGAACCGGTTGATCCAAAAACC
This sequence comes from Chitinophagaceae bacterium, assembly GCA_049689695.1. GTDB lineage: Bacteria > Bacteroidota > Bacteroidia > Chitinophagales > Chitinophagaceae > DASPKM01. The sequence goes on from JBAVMD010000498.1 coordinate 2,272, forward strand.
ATCTGGATACTGCTGGCCATTGCAGGCGGTGTGTTGCTGATAGCCTGCATTAACTTTACTACATTAGCAATTGGCAGATCTGCAGGCCGGGCTAAAGAAGTAGGCATCCGCAAAGTAATAGGCGGAAGAAAAAAAGAACTTGTTTTTCAATTTCTCATGGAAGCTTTTTTACTCACCGTGCTTTCAACCATGATAGGATTGCTGCTGGTGCAATTGCTGCTCCCTTATTTTAATACACTTTCCGGCAGAGAGCTTACATTTTCACTGGCGCAATACCCTGAGTTGCTTTGGCTGCTGGTTGGCCTGGTGTTAGTTGTAGGCCTGATAGCAGGCAGTTATCCCGCATTGGTGCTTTCGCGCTTCAATCCCATTGAGGTATGGCGGATGAAAATGAAACTGGGCGGCTCTAACTTTTTTACACGTTCGCTGGTAACATTGCAGTTTGTAATGTCTGTAGGACTGATCATTTCCACGATCGTTATTCTGCAACAGTTGAATTTTATGCGGTCGAAAAACCCGGGCTTCAACAAAGAGAATATTGTAGTAGTAGATGCCGAGGGAACTGAAAGTCAAACAGTATTCCCGCTTTTCAGGCAAGCTATCATGCGCAATCCTTCCATTGCAGGCGTTGCAGGCTCTGAGCTTGGCCTGGGCGAAGGCACAGGCTGGAGCAGGTCAGGCTTCGATTACAAAGGAAAGCACAAGGACGTGTATGAATATTTCATCGATCCTGATTACCTGGGATTGATGGGCATGAAACTGCTGGCAGGGCGTAACTTCGATGTTCGCATTGCTTCGGATACAGTGACGTCTGTGATCGTGAACGAAGAGATGGTAAAAGATTTTGGGTGGACTGTTGAAAGCGCGATAGGCCAGGAGTTAAAAGGCTATAGCGATAAGCTTACGCCGGTGGTGATTGGAGTAGTGAAGAATTTTCATTACAGGCCTTTCAGTGAAAAAGTGTTGCCGCAGATGTTTCACCAGTTTGCGTCCTATCGCCCGGTTAAATTCTTCGTGCGCATTCGTGAAGGCAATCCTGCACCCGTACTCGCAAGTTTGGAGAGTGCATGGAAAGGTATTGTGCCGGGCCTCCCTTTCAAATACAGTTTCCTGGATGAGGATATAAATCGTTTTTATAAATCGGAAGAAAGATGGAGCAGTATTGTAGGATGGGCAGGTGGCATTTCGATCTTTCTTGCCTGCCTGGGTTTGTTTGGCCTGGCGGCATTGACTGTTATTAATCGCACCAGGGAAATAGGTATTCGCAAAGTGCTGGGCGCTTCCGTCACAGGCATCGTGCGACTGCTGTCGAAAGATTTTTTAAAACTGGTGCTGATAGCATTCGTGATCGCAACACCGCTTGCATGGTATTTCATGAACGAATGGCTGCAGGATTTTGCATACCGCATTGAGATCACCGGCTGGATATTTATTATAGCGGGCGCCGTAGCTGTTTCCATTGCATTGATCACGGTGGGAGTGCAGGCGGTAAGAGCAGCGGTGGCGAACCCGGTGAAGAGTTTGAGAACGGAATAAGAAATAAAGTCATTTGGTCATTAGTCATTAGGTCAAACGTGAAAAGTGAAATGATTTGACCTTTGACATTTGACAATGACTTAATGACCAATGACCAATAAATAAATTAAATAGTACACACAAATGTTAGAACTACAGCACATCTCCAAATGGGTTACCGTTGGTGGCACCAGGAATTTTATTTTGAAAGACATTAACCTTAATGTGGCAGAAGGACAATTCATTTCCATCATGGGACCTTCAGGCTCCGGAAAATCCACGCTGCTGAATGTAATAGGCATGCTGGATGAAGCTTCTGAAGGCGATTATTTGTTCATGGGCCAGAACGTGAACAAGCTTAAAGAAAAACAAAGATCTACCCTGTATAAGCAGCACATCGGTTTTGTATTCCAGGCTTATCATTTGATAGACGAGCTTACTGTGTATGAGAATATCGAGACTCCTTTGATCTACCAGGATATTAAAGGCTCCGAACGCAAAGCGATGGTGGCAGATATGCTTGACCGTTTCCAGATCGTTGGCAAAAAAGACCTGTTCCCCACACAGCTTTCAGGGGGGCAACAGCAATTGGTTGGCATTGCGCGGGCCCTTATTGCAAAACCAAAATTATTGCTGGCAGATGAGCCTACAGGCAATCTCAATTCAAAACAAGGCGAAGAGATCATGGATCTCTTTAAAAAAATCAATGAAGAAGATGGCGTTACTATTATACAGGTAACGCACTCCGATAAAAATGCAGCTTACGGCTCGCATATTATTCATTTACTCGATGGCCGTATAGAGCGGTCTATCGTATAAAACCCTACCACAAAACAAAAGCAAAATTATTATGAGAGTAAAGATCACAGCTCTGTGTGTCATGGTATTGTTCATGATCAAATCAAATGCACAGCAGGAAAGCGGGGGAACATTAAGCCTTCGGCAGAGCATAGAGACCGGCATTGCTAATAACCTGCAGGTACGACTGAGGGATTTGGATATGCAGCGTGCAAATGTCAATTACAGGCAGTCGAAAGGCAATATGATACCTACATTGAGCGCAAATGTGCTGCATGGTATCAACCAGGGACGCAGCATCAATCCGTTCACCAACGCCTATATCAACCAGCAATTGAACATCGCCAATTACAGCATCAGCAGCGATGTTACTATATTCAATGGCTTCAGGCTTTTGAATTCCCTCAAGCAAACTTCACTGGCTTATGATGCCAGCAAAATGGAATTGGAGCAGGCACGGTACGAGCTTACGCTCGACATCATTCTTGCCTACCTGCAGATACTGAACAACGAAGATCAGCTTGTACAGTCGCGAAACCAGGCGGCGCTCAGCCGCAAGCAGGTGGAGCGCTTGGAAGTATTGAACAAAGATGGAGCCATAGCTCCTGCCCTTTTGTACGAGATCAGGGGACAATTGGCCAATGATGAACTGGCGATCGTGAACACGCAGAACGCGCTGAATGTTTCAAAGGTGACGCTTGCGCAATTGATGAACGTTCCGCTTGATCCTAACATACAGGTAGAACGGTTGAACGCAGAACAATTCTCCATGACTTACGAAGGCGATGCTGCAACTATTTACCAAGCTGCTATTCGTGAACTGGCAGCAGTAAAAGCTGTAGACCTCAGGAAGCAAAGTGCAGAAAAAGGTGTTAAAGTAGCAAAGGGAGCTTTGGCGCCCACAGTGTATTTTGGCGCAGACCTTTCCACCAACTATTCCAGCGCTGGCAGACGCGAGCTTATACTTAATTCTTTTAACGATACCACAAAGTCATTTGTAACTGTGAACGGCAATAGCTTCAGCGTGATCACACCGAGGAACAATGTTGCTGAAGAGAAGATCGGTTACATGGACCAGATCAAGAACAACTATGGTACTTTTTTAGGGATCGGCATTCGCATTCCTATATTGAACTCGTTGCGTGCAAGAAACCAGGTATCGCTTGCAAAGATCGATCTCAAGAGCGCTGAATATACAGCACAGACCACTTACATCCAATTAAAGCAAGCCATAGACCAGGCATTCCTGAACATGAAGACTGCAGAAGAGCGTTACCGCATATTGACAGCGCAGGTGGAGGCATTTAACGCTGCCTTTCGCGCAGCGGAAGTACGTTTCAATGCGGGATTGGGAACATCGGTTGACTACCAGATAGCAAGGAATAATCTTGACCGCGCAAATATTAATTTAGTGAACGCGAGATATGATTATGTGCTGAGGACGAAGATTCTGGATTATTATCAGAATAAGCCGCTGTGGTAAGAGGGTGAGTAGGGAGTGGTGAGTAGGGAGTGGGAAAACTTCAGAGAGTGAACGACAGCTTTTACTTAGCAACTCCCTGTCATCCCGAACCCCGCAGCAGTGGCTCACAGAGCTAAGTTCCGGGG
>JBAVMD010000499.1:0-6184 GCA_049689695.1 Chitinophagaceae bacterium
TTTTCAAAGATCACCTGGTCTTTAAAAAGCTGAAATTGCACGCCCTGTTGAGGCAACAGTGCAGCAATGCTTTCATCACGATCTCTCGCGTAAGGCTCATAATCTCCATTGGTATAAACACTGCCGATCTTATACTTCGATAATAATTGTTTGAATACATCTGCGGGATAACCGTAATAAACTTCCAGCGAACTTCCTTTTGGGCGCAGTTGTTCCTGCATACCGGTTACAGCCTGGTGAATGAATTCAACACGGCTGTCTGATTTATTTTCCAGCTTATCCAGGATGTTACGGTCAAAAATGAAAATAGGTATCACCGGCAGTTCGCCTTTCAGCGCATGGTACAACCCGGCATTATCATAAAGGCGCAGGTCGCGGCGGAACCAGAAAATATTCACAGTTTGCATGATGAAACAACAACTTACCGTTCAAATTGTTTAAGCATTTATAAGCGGTGCTACCAAAAGTGTAAAAACTTCTCTTGATACCCGGTGAGTATAATAACAATTTTCAAACCGGTCTACAGGCCTGATGCCCCTGATGACATTGGTAAGAAAAACTTCATCTGCCGTAGATAGTTCATGAAGGCTGAGCGGCTTTTCTTCAATCTGGAAACGGGTTGCTGCCATGCTCGTCAGAAGATGCGATCTCATAACCCCGGCTACGCAGCCTTCTGATAAAGGCGGGGTATGCAGCGTCTCGTTCTTTATCCAGAAAATATTTGAGATAGATGAATCGCAAACATGATCATGCGTGTTTAGCACAAGGCAATCGTCCCATTGTTGCTTACTGGCGAAAGCAGCGGCATCCCGGTATGGATGATAATTGATCGTTTTGTAAGAAGAAAACTCACCGTCGGTTTTTTTAGCTTCCGGAAAGATGCCGATGATCAACCCCGGGTCATTAAAAACATACTCATTTTCCAATGGCCACGTCTCTATAATATGCTCTGCCTGGCTGTTTTGTCCCCTGAAAACCGTTAGCCTCACCCGCGCGCCATGCAGGTGCCCATTTTTACTACATACCTGCATTACCATCTCCTGCAAATGATTGGTATCGAAAAGAGGCGTGCGGTCCAAAAGCATAGCTCGCATTCCGCTATGCAGCCTTTCAAAATGATGGTCTGCCAGCACGATCTTTCCATTGCTTACACGCATGGTCTCGAACAAGCCATCGCCAGGCCGGAAGTCCCGGGGGTGGCGCAATATAGGCTGGTCTGCTTGCAGCAGGTTACCATTATAGTTGAGATAGGTGTTCATGCAAATAAAAAAAGCCCTGCATGCAGGGCTGATTCAACAAATATTATTTTATCAGGATTCCTGGTTGATGATGCCGCTTTTCAGCGCATACATTACCAGGCCCGCCATGCTTTTGGCCCCTGTTTTAGTTTTAAGCTTATCCCTGATAGCTTCCACCGTTCTTGGACTGATCTCCACGATATCTGCAATTTCCTTGGTGGTCTTTTCTTCGCACATCAGCTTCAATATGGTAACTTCTTTATCAGACAGGTTGATTTCCTGCGGCGTTCCGGGCTCTGTGCGCTTTGTACGCAAACCGCTCAGCAAAGCTTTATTGGTCAACTCATTAAAAAAGAACTCCTGTTCATAACAAGTCCTGATGGCCTGATAAATGGTTTCGGAATCAGAATTTTTAGTGAGATAGGAGTTAGCGCCTATTTCCATGAGCTTTGAGATCATGGAATGGTCGTTATGCATTGATAAAATGATGACTTTAATATGCGGATAGAGTTTCCTGATCTCTGGCAAGGTCTGAATGCCATCCATAATAGGCATCTGGATATCCAGTAATATCACGTCAGGCTCTATATGTTTGAGCAGGTTAAGGAGTTGCATTCCATTATCAGCCTCTGCTATCATCTCTACATCTTTCCTTCCCATCAGGGAAGTACGAACACCCGCCCGGAAAAGCGCATGGTCGTCTGCGATAGCTACTTTAATGGGCCTTTGCATGTCAGGATTTTTCATACGGTTATTGTTTCAGATTAAAGGCATCACGGGGATTGCCACCGCTAAATTGCAAAAATTCGATGAGAAATACCATCGTAAAAGTACGAAACAAATTCTTTTCGGAATATACGTATACGATGAGTGATAAGGGAGTTTACGAGGGCTGAGTCGGTAGTTTTCCGTGAGTACAAATGCGAACTCTACGAAAATAGCAGTAAATACTGAACAAATAAAATCGGGCGTTTATGCTCTTGTTAACATTCTTATTCACAACTACTTTTGATACAGAAGTTGATTGACGGATAAGCAACCAAGCCAAACCATCCAATGTCCTAAATTACCGTCCTTGAAATTTGTTTTCCAATATCTATGAAACCGCAAGTCCAATGTCAATCAACTTTCTTTTTTTCCAACTAACCCTTCGAATCCAATAAACCACCCGCCTTATCCGGAACTGTGAAAACAGCCAATTTTTAAAAGCATAAGCGTCAGGCCGTTGAATATCATTAAGACCTTATCCTCTGAAGAAAAGTAACATACATCTTCAGGGGTATACCCATCACGTAAACCGTTCCCCATCGTTCTCTTTACATCGTATTTGCCTGCTTTTCTTTGTTTGGCTAAGTAGAATAAATGATGCAGAAAAGCAGGCATTTTTTTATCTCCCTTTCGTGGCACAAAGGCATAATTCCTTCTCGCCAGACTTCCCAAATACCATTGTTTAATCACTCCATTCAGAAAGCTATCTGATTGTTGTTCAAATGTTATTGAAGGTTCTGTCTTTCATCGGGAAGACCGGTATCGGTACTTTTGTAAGGCTATGATCAGAAATCAAAAAAACCAGAAAAAGATCGCTCAGGCAAAGGTCCTGTTCCACCAGGAAAACCTGGTATGGCTGGCTGTTTTGCTGATGCTCTTTACATTCTTCAGGGTACTATATTACCTATAATAAAGTGTATTTAGTAATTTCTGAAAAAGATGAGGGCTAATTAAATACCGAAGAACGTTGCAATCGTTTCTTCAATAAATACAATCCTCTTGCTTTCTGATTTTTTATAGTGTGAACAGAAAGACCGAGGCTCATTGCAATATCTTTATTCTGAATTCCTTCTATATAGCTTAATTGGATAACCTTCCTGCATTCCTGCGGCAGAGATTCAATGGCCCTCGTCAGCGCAGCTTTTATTTCCAGTTGTGATAGTTTAGCGAGCACAGAATCTTCCGTTTCATCCAGTGCGCGGACAATGCCTTGCTCACTTATTTTATTTCGCTGGTCCTGCCTTATAAAATTCAGGCATGCATTGCGCGTAATTACATAAAGAAATGCTTTGATGGATTGCTGGCAACTGAAAGCATCATGCCTTTGCCACAATCTTACAAAGGCTTCCTGCGTAATGTCTTCCGCTACCGGCCTTGTAGCAATGAGCCGGTTGGCGAAAAAGCAAACGGAAGGATAATAGCTGGCAAAAATAAAATTGAACGCCTGCTGATCGCCTTCGCAAAAAGCTTCAATGGAAAATCGTGGTGAATAGTTTGCGTAACTCATAAACTTGCACCCGATAAAACTACTTATCCTGCTAAGCGCAAACAAAGGGAAAACACCGGCTTTTGGCGTTTTTTTCCTGATGTATTCATGATGATAAGCATCTCTCAAATGCTGGTTCGCACAGTTTTACGGACGTTCAATCCACATCAGAAAAATGTTAAACCATCTTACATTTGCGGCGTGAAGTTTATTCTGCTGATCATCGCACTGCATACTTTTTTTACAACGAAAAAGGAGACTGTCAAAACCTGGCATTTAACAGGTCAGGCGCAGGGAACTGTATATCGCATTACTTATTACGCAGCCGATAGCATATTTACGCTGCGCGAAGCAGACAGTGTGTTCAACAGGCTCGATAGTTCGCTGTCTTTGTATAAACCTTATTCGCTGGTGAGTTTATTTAATAATGCGAATGATGGTATTGTTGCAGACGATCACCTGCAACTGGTAGTCAAGCGCGCTCTTGAAGTATACACTGATACACAAGGCGATTTCGACATAACTGTCTGGCCGCTCGTGAACCTATGGGGATTCGGCCTTGAAAAAAATACTAATCTGCCTGATTCAAATACTGTTTTAGCAATTATGCCTTGCATTGGCAGCGTCAAACTGCAATTGCAGCAAAAGCGCCTGGTGAAAAAAATGCCTTGCGTGCAGATAGACGTGAATGGTATAGCCCAGGGATATTCAGTAGATGTGATCTCAGCATTCATTGAAAGCAAAGGCATTAGTAATTACCTGGTAGAGATCGGGGGAGAAATAAGAATGAAAGGAAGAAAGCACCCCGGCAATGTAAAAATGAAGATCGGTATAGAAGCGCCCGTTGATGATCTTTCAGGAACATCGCTTTTAAACAAGGTTATTGAGCTGGACAGCGGTGCGGTTACTACTTCGGGCAGCTATCGCAGGTTTTATGAAAGCAACGGTCAGCGCATAACACATCTTATCGATCCGCATACCGGTTTCACTGTGGCAAATGAGCTCATCAGCGTAACTGTGCTGGCAAAAGATGCGATCACGGCAGATGCTTACGACAATGCATTAATGGTAATGGGGCTTGAACGGGCGCTGCGCTTCGCAGAAAAACGTAACGATATAGATGCATACTTTATTTACCGTGATAAAAAAGGCAGGATTCATGATACCGCTACAACAGGATTTTATACCGTCATGCAAAACTGATTGCTTATTTTAGTAACCCATACAACTATGATACGAAGGGAATTTATCAGGCACTCCGGTTTACTTGCAGGCGGAATATTGCTGCAGCCGGAATTATTGCGCGCTCAGCAGGGCGCACCTGTAAACGTAGCAATTATTGGCTGTGGAGACAGGGGCAACGGCATTGCACATGTAATGAAAGAACTGCCCGGTCAGTTCAGCATTAAAGCTATTTGTGATGTGCTCGACTTTCGTATAGAAGCAGCTAAAAAAAATATTCCATCAGAAGTAAAAGTTCATAAAAACTATCGCGCACTGCTGGATGATAAAAACATCCATGCCGTAATAATTGCTACCCCACTGAACCTTCATTATGAAATGGCGATAGCTGCGCTGGATGCAGGAAAGCATGTGTTTCTTGAAAAAGCAATGACCTATAATATCCCGCAGGCATTAAAGCTGGCGGATAAAGTAAAAGTCCATCCATCGCAGGTACTGCAGGTGGGTCATCAGTATCGCTACACACCGCTTTATTTCAAGGTAAAGGAAATGATCGAAAAAGGATACCTGGGTAAGGTAACGCAGATAGATTGCCGATGGGACCGCAACTGGAACTGGCGCAGGCCGGTACCCGATCCAAAGCTTGAAAGGCAGATCAACTGGCGCATGTACAAAGAATATTCAGGCGGACTGGTAGCAGAATTACTTTCACACCAGATCGATTTTATACATTGGGCATTTGGTACGCATCCCGATACCATCATGGGAACAGGAGGGATCGATTATTACAAAGACGGCCGCGAAACATTTGACAACGTTCAGGTGATCCTTCGTTATAAAAAAGACGGAATGATCGGGAATTTTGGCGCTACCTGCGGCAATGCCCACGATGGATATCTCTTTAAGATAAAGGGAACGAAAGGATCTGTGCACCTGTTGGTGAACGATGGGATATTTTATCCTGAACCCGCAACAAAAAAAGAATTGGAAACAGTGGATGGAGTGGCTGGCGCTACAAAGCTTACCTGGAATAAAGATGGTGGTTTGCCTGTTACGCAGGAACCGATGAAAGACGGTACATGGTATGCTCTGAAAGATTTTTACACCTGCATCCGCGAAAAAAAGAAACCGGCTTCCAATGTGATCACGGGAGCGCATACCGCCATCACTGTTCATCTGGCCAACAATGCCTTATATACCAGATCGATGCAGCAATGGAAACCTGCTTATAATTTATCATTATAAATCTTATGCAAAAGATCATCCTGTTTTTGTTTCTTTCAGCAATGTCGATCGTTACGGTGAACGCACAGCCGGCCGGTAATGAAAAGGGCTGGACCAGCCTATTCGACGGCAAAACATTTAATGGCTGGAAAAAGATTGCCGGATCTGCAGAGTATGTGATAGAGAATGGCGCCATAACAGGCATCACCACGCACAATACGCGAAACACTTTCCTGGTCACAGAAAAAAGCTATGGTGATTTTATATTGGAAATGGACGTGATGCT
>JBAVMD010000500.1:0-1878 GCA_049689695.1 Chitinophagaceae bacterium
TTTTATTGCTCCTGTTTTTTTTCGGTCAAACGGTCCCACCCAAAAAACCTACGGCCCAAACAAACACCGACACCTCCGCTCACAAGCATATTTCCACTGCTGATATACTTCAGGCATCCCGCCAACAGCTTACTACTGACCAGTTAGCGTATGTAAATGGATTAGAAACGGCGGTCGTTCGGGGGGATATAAAAAACCAGCAAATAAAGGTTTTCTACCAGCTTGCAGGCTTTTGGAAAGACTCTGTTCAATCCTTTCTGCCGGCTGCCTATTATACCGGCGAAGCTGCCAAATTGGAAAATATAGAAAAAAATCTCACATTTGCAGCCCGTTTATATCTCGATAAGATCAGGATACAGGATAATCCTGAGCTGAAAGAGTGGATGGCGGAACAAGCCAAAGGGCTGTTAGAACAGGCATTGAAACTGAATCCTGCCAATGATTCCGCTAAAGTGAGCCTGGGGAGTTGTTACATCTACGGCAACGTACATGGTAACCCGATGGAAGGAATTATGATGATACGTGAAGTGGCAGAAAGAGACCCGCATAATGTGTATGCACAGATGACGCTTGGAATTGGTGGCGCAATGACCGGGCAATTTGACAAAGCCATTGAGCGTTTCAGGACAGTGCTGGAGCACCAGCCCTCGAATCTTGAAGCAAGGCTGCACCTGGCAGAAGTATACGAGCAGAAAGGAGATAAGAAGGCAGCCATTGAGTGGTACGAAAAAAGTAAAGTGCTGATAAAAAACGAAGAGATCATCAGCGAAATAGATGCGCGGATAGCTCTTCTGAAAAAATAAAGAGATTACAAACCGAATTGTTTAACAATAAATCTTGGTATCAACATGCCTTGTGGTAAAAAAAGGAAGCGTCATAAGATAGCGACGCATAAGCGTAAGAAACGGCTGAGAAAGAACCGTCATAAGAAGAAGAATAAATAACCCTTCTGGATGAACGGTCCCGCTTAAGCGGGACCTACTCACCTCGCTGAATAGTTTAGATGTCATTTATCTGCATTGCTTGCATCCCGGATGCCTGGCAACTAAATCCCCTTCAGCAATTTTTCCTTGTCGTGATGATGACCTTGATGGTTAAAGAAGTTTATGCTTGAATAAGGAACTGATCATAAATGCAGCCTCCCAGGGCGTTGAAATTGCCCTGCTCGAGGATAAAAAGCTGGTGGAACTCCACCACGAAAAAACCGACGCAAGTTTTGCAGTGGGGGATTTGTATTTGGGTAAGGTGAAGAAGCTCATTCCCGGCCTGAATGCAGCATTTGTAGATGTAGGATTTGAGAAAGATGCTTTCCTTCATTATACAGACCTTAGCCCTTATGCCCGCTCGCTGCTCAAGTTTACACAGCAATCGATCAACGATCATAAGGACAATACTTTCGACTTTGGCGCTTTCCAGGTAGAGCCGGAAATTGTAAAGACCGGAAAGATCAACGAGGTGCTCAGCGGCAAGCCTAATATTTTAGTACAGATCCTGAAAGAGCCCATCGCGGCCAAAGGCCCCAGGCTTAGTTGCGAGATCTCACTGCCCGGCAGGTTCATCGTCATCACTCCCTTCAACGATATTGTAGCTGTTTCCCGGAAAATACATTCTTCTGATGAGCGTAAGCGCCTTCAAAAAATTGTGGAAGCCATCAAACCGAAAAACTTCGGGGTGATTGTGCGAACAGCGGCAGAAGGAAAGAACACTGCCGAACTGCACGAAGATCTGAGCATGCTGGTAGAAACCTGGAAGACCATTCAATACAACCTGAGAGGAGCATCTGCACCGGCCAAAATACTGAGTGAGCAAACAAAGACCACCAGTATGTTGCGCGATCTGCTGAATGAAGATTTCAACAAGATCGTGATCAACGACCGC
>JBAVMD010000501.1:0-5335 GCA_049689695.1 Chitinophagaceae bacterium
GTCTGTAGCCATATCGCAAATTAACCATCTTCGTCCGTTTCGTTACCTTTCCATACAAATCTCCAAAGGTGGCCACATCATTTAGTCCGGTTTCGCACCAGGGCAGCAGCCAGGGCGCATCTGTAGCTGAAAGAATTAAACACTTCAATGCACACCTGCTGCCAGATAAAGTGAAGGTTAAATACAAGCTTCTCTCAGAAGATCCATTCCGTTTCTTCAGGGGCACCTGTCATTTGTTCTACGAAGATCTTGCGAAAGCTTCCCTGCCTGATACGCCGGTAGTGTGGCTGTGCGGTGACCTGCACCTCGAAAATTTCGGCAGCTTTAAAGGCGACAACCGCCTGGTATATTTCGACATCAACGATTTTGATGAATGCATGCTCGGGCCTGCATCGTGGGACATTGCGCGGATGGTCACGAGCATTATCACAGGCTTCCGGTTTATGAAAGTTCATGAAGACAAGGTCGTGGAATGGGCGAAATTATTTCTTGCTACGTACAGCGATTTTCTTTGCAAAGGCAAGGCCCGGTTTATTGAAATAGAAACTGCAGAAGGAATGGTTCGCTCCTTCCTGGAAAATGCAGCCAGCCATACGCAACGTGAATTGCTTCAAAAAAGACTTCATCGTCGCAACAGGCAGCTCCTCATCAAAACAGATGAAAAAAAATACCTGGAACTGGATGAACCTTTGCGCGAATCATTAAAGGACCATGTGCATTATTGGACGCAACAGCATAAAGAAAAGCTGGGTGAATGCAAAGTACTGGACGCTGTTTTTAAAATAGCAGGCACGGGCAGCCTCGGCGTGCAACGTTATGTTTTGCTGTTGCAGACCAATAAGGGAAAAATAAAATATCGCCTGATGGAAATGAAGCAGATCATGCCTTCGTCCCTGCGCATTCACACAACTATCTGGCAGCCTGACTGGTCTTCAGAAGCGGAACGAGTTGCAGCCATCAAGCAGCGCATGCAGAATGTATCGCCGGCATTGCTGGACGCTACCATTTTCGATGGGCAACCCTTTCTCATGCAGGAAATGCAGCCAACTGAAGACAAGATTGATTTTGAAACGATAAAGGATAATTATAAAAATGTTTCTGATGTGCTGTGCAATATGGCCTTGCTTACAGCGTCCGGGCAATTAAGAAGCTCGGGCCGACAGGGCTCTGCAATTGCAGATGAACTGATTGCATTTGGCAGTAAGGACGGCTGGCAACAAGATATCCTGGATTATGCGCTGCAATATTCCAATAAGGTTGCTGAAGACTATGAAGCATTTAAAAAAGCATATAAGAACAAGTTCTTTTCCTGATCCCAAATATAAAAAAGACGATCTGCCATTTGAACTTCAAACCGCAGATCGTCAATTATAAATATCCCAAACTCACAACTCACAACTCACAATTCACAACTCCCGCCACTACACCTTCCTGTTCCTTCCTTCTTCATCCGCATCACTTCTCGGCCACTTTGAATCAGATTCTTCTGTTCTATTTATTTTCAACCTGTTCTCAACATTGCGTACACCTGAAATAGATTCCACAAGATCTTCAGCGCGGCGTTTTTCGCCCCTCGAGTGTACATTACCGGTAAGTATTACTTCTGTTCCTTCTACTTGCACGTTGATATGTGTTGCATCAAGCATATCGTCATCGCTCAGGCGATCGCAAATGTCTTCGCGAATGCGGTCTTCAGAACGTTTGTAATCTTTCGGCCCTTTACCTTTATGTCCATAATTGGTTTGTTCATCCATTCTGCGTCTGCGTTCTGCATCTCTGTCTCCAAACCATGATGAAACTTCGTCTTTTGTGCGTTGCCACCAGTCGCGGTCAAAACCTCCCTGGTTGGCGTTGCCGTAATTGCGTTCATCGCCACCATAAATGTTTCTGTCTCGATGCTGATCATGGTCCCTGCGGCCATAATTAGAGCCGTAGTTTGAACCGTAATTCGAGCCACCGTAGTTGGGACCACCGTAGTTTGATCCGCCATAGTTAGACCCGCTGTAGTTGCCTTCGCCACCATAACCCTGGTCAGTGTTCCTGCGCCATTCTTCACGGCCATAATTTCCCTGCATGCCGGAGCCGCCCTGCCATTGGTTTTTGTCCCAATCGCTGCGGTTGCCGTAGCCACTGCCATAAGAAGACTCATCGGAGCCACTGCCTGATCCCTGTCCATGCTGTCCGCTTGTATTGCCATAGCGCTGCTGGTTACCATATTGTCCCTGGTTGCCATATTGATTGCCGCTATAGCCTTGCCCGCCCGAATAGCGCTGGCCCGATCCGCCTGCATATCCGCTGCTCTCACCATAACTGCTTCCCTTATTCTGTCCGGAACTGGTATTCTGCCCGCCATAATTTTCGCGATGCTGATCGTTTTGTTCATTAAAACGATGCCTGTGTTTTTCCCAATCCTCGTTATAGGATTGGCGATCCTGGTTTCTGTTATTGTCTGCCATAACAAACTATTTTTTAATAGTTAGAAAAGTTTATTACATGGCAGTCTGTTCACAAATCATGCCTTAACATACAGGCATAATGTGGGCGGGCTCTTCAATTTATTTGTGTAAAAAGAGTATCATTACAGGTTGATCAGCCTGCTGAGATTTGCTTTTGCAACAGTCCCATCAGTCGTGCAGAAATGCTTGTGTCTTCCGCTCTCATTATTCTGCGGTCGTTTATCATGGTTAAATTACGAAGCGTGGTCTCGAACATCCAACTGCCTTCAATATTGGTGGCAAGCGCTTTTCTCAGTTGTTCAGTTGCTTTATGTCCATCGTTCAATATAACCGCTAATTCAAGCAGGGTGGCGTGGTCCCAGTAATCAGGTTTTTTTGCAGCCATCTTTCTGTGCACTGCGTATTCAACCACGGGAGTAAGTTGCATTACTTTTTCACGCTCACCTTTCAGTTCAAGCAGGGTAACAGCATTGATGCCGGGATAAGCATCTCTCCAGTCTGCCTCGAATCCTTTTGTGTACGCATCAATGGCCTGGTCAAGTTTTGCTTCGCTCAAAAATTCATTGCCGTTCTTAAAGGCTTCGTCGAATTCATCTTTATAAATTCTTCCCAACAGTCCATAGGTTTCACTGCTGGGCCCGTGCTCTGCCAACACTTTTTCAAGCACGCGCTTGGCTTCATCTCTTTCGCCAACACGGTTCAATGCAAAACCCAGTTGTTCCTGCACCATTACTGTTTGCTTAACATGAAAAGGCATTTTATTAATGAAAGCGATCATCTTGTGCCAGGCGCTGAGCGACCTATAGGATAACATTACATCTATCAGCACGCCGGTCTCTTCATTTTCTAAAGTAAGATCGTTTGCAATTTCATCCACTGCGTTGATCCTTTCTTCTTTGCCGCCTTGTTTTTTGCGTGCCTTTGCGAGGCTGGTTTTAAGATCGGTATCGTATTTTACTTTATCATGGAACAAATCCGTTTTCTCATGCGCCACGCTGTTCTGGAAACTGATACCGTCTACCAATTGGTAAATGGGACTGTCTGTGGTCTTTACCTGCTTTGCATCTGTAAGGCCATCCGCAATATTTTTTGCAACGGCATCTTTATCGATGATGTTCTGTTCTGAAAACTGGTAGGGTATAGTGCGCACAGGTCCAAGATCGAATGGCAATTCACTGTTGGATGCAAAAATAGTGATGGTGGTGTAAGGCTTTACCGCATGCCTGATGCCCAGTTCATAGTACACGTTCGCATTTGCACCGGTTACATCGGCAACTACGTAATCAGACAGAATGATCCTTTCAAACATCGGCTTGTGAATAATGCCCCTGGTTTTTTCACGGTCTGCCCTCACCGGTAGCATGCCGGCCTGCGTTACAGCGGGTTCGATAATTTGTGTATACACTTCATCAAAATCTATTTCCACCAATTGTTCTTCACCTCTCGGTTTATATTTTTTCTTGCCGAAAGGCATGATTATGAAGCAGACTGGATTGTTCATGTTAAAATAATAAATGTTATCTTGATTAAATGACAAACAGGCCTTGTATAAACTATCCTAATGAGCGATTTACCTTTTAAGGACCGGCCATATCAATTGTTCGTCAGCTATTCGCACGAAGATACTGCTGTTGTGGTGCAGATAGCAGATTGGCTTATTAATGCGGCTGGTTTAGATGTATTTCGGGATAGTTACCATTTAAAAGCAGGCGCAGGCATAGTAACACGTCTTTCCCGGGAAATACAACGTTCAAAAGGAGGCCTGATCGTTATTTCGAAGAGTTCTTTAAATTCAGGATGGGTTGAGAAAGAATATAATTTAATGGAGGAGCAGACGGTCAGCCATCCGGAATACAAAATTATTCCCATCAGGCTCGATGATAGTGAAATGCCTGGCTTTATTAAAACTACGGTTTGGGTTGATGTCAGGAATGGTGTTGTGGACCGTGATTGCATCTTTAGCATTCTAAGCGCTATTTATCACAACGATTCGGTCCCCGTTAATAATTCAAGGGATATTTATGTAAGCAGATCATGGAGGCCTTCAGAAGCTGAACAAACGAATAAAGTATGTTTACAGTTCATTAAGGCGGGCTTTCGTCTTATTGGTGACAGTACCGACAACAAAATATTTGACACGGATAAGCGCATCAGGTCCATCATGCAGAGTTGCGGCGCTGTTCTTGTTATTGCTCCGGACAGGGGCGGCCATACCTCGCCTTTTATTGAGCAGGAGGCAGAGTTGGCTCAAACCCTGGGCATCAATTA
Organism: Chitinophagaceae bacterium; assembly: GCA_049689695.1. Taxonomy (GTDB): domain Bacteria; phylum Bacteroidota; class Bacteroidia; order Chitinophagales; family Chitinophagaceae; genus DASPKM01. The sequence goes on from JBAVMD010000501.1 coordinate 4,725, forward strand.
CCTGATCATTGCTGCGGATACCGTAAAAATTAATGACCGCCTGATGTTTGGAGCAATAAATCAGTCGTGGTACAGGATCTCCGAATTTTTAAATAACAAAAGCCTTGCAGAGGATGTTGTTGAAGACTTTCGATCTGCGTATAAAACCCCTGTTATTCCTCATTTTTCTTTTTTGGCTACTTCTTTATTGAACCAGCAGGATACCTCGCTGATGATGAAAGACCTGGTTGAGCAGGTAACTGATGTTCCCTGTATATTGGGAAATGAATTGGCAGGCGAACATGCGCAGCAGGAAATTATCAAACGCATTTCAAATGCATTATTTATGATTGCGGATATCAGTGATGGTAATTATAATACGCTGATAGAAGCCGGAATTGCAAGAGGAGCCGGTACTAAATTATTCCTTGTATGCCAGGGCACACCAAGGCCCAACAGGTTTATGTTCCGGGACCTGGAAGTAAAATATTATGAAAACGATCTTCAGCTTCTCGGGTATATTCACAGGTTCGCAAGAATGTACCGGCGAAGGATATTAAATCACGAAGAAGCGTTTAAGGGGATACGTATTTATTAGAAGCTATGAGCTACGAGCTTCGAGCTGCGAGCAA
>JBAVMD010000502.1:0-2274 GCA_049689695.1 Chitinophagaceae bacterium
GTTTATTCCGCAATGAAAACAACCGCGGGCTGTTCCCTACACTGAACTTTCTTTGCCGCCAGGCCGATGCGAAGCTTATCAAACTCTGGTCGCAGGACGATATTATGAACCCTGATTGCCTGCAGGAAACAGTGAACTTTCACAACAAGTATCCCGGCATATCTTTCAGTTATTCAGACAGAACACATATAGATGAAAATGGCAACCCGGCGCCTTCTGACCTGCTGGTAGATCATACCCCTGAATACATTCCGCGGGAGCTGCACGATAAGATCGCGATGTATACAGGCTCCATAGCCGGCAACATTGCCAATGTGGCCATTGTTAAAGACAAGCTTGCAGAAGCGGGTTATTTTGATGAAAGCATGATCATTGCCGGCGATTTCGACATCTGGGTGAAGCTTACAGAAAAATACGACATCGGCAGAATTCCCAAGCCATTGATACAATTGAGGGATCACTCCGGCCAGTTGAGCCGTTCATGGGAAAAATACATTCGCCATATCAAGGAGGAAAAGAAAATATTTGCCGCTTTATTCGCGAGAGTGAAGCCTGACCTTAAAAAGTTTGGCAGGCACAATATCAGGTGGAGAAAAAACCCGCTTTATTTCAGCTTTATGATGCAGGCTGCCCGCAAAAAAAAGTGGAAGTTTGTGAAAGAATTCTCGAAGGAATTATCGGAATACGACAGCCTGCCCTTGTTGGCCGGCCGGTGGGTTTTTCTTAAGCTCCGTCGTATGCTGGGCATAAAAGACAGTACCGACAATAAATTTTTGTTTGAATAGTGGAAATGGCTCTCCCATATCGCATTTCAGAACACATTGACAACATCAGGTTCTCAAAGTACATCCAGGTTTTTGCATGGATACTATGCCTGCTCTCGTTGCTGCTGGAGAATGGCACTTATCTCTGTATTTGCTTTGCCACACTGCTGATATTGATCAGGCTCGTGTGGTTTCAGCGTCATCCCGGCATCATTGCCTTTGCTTTTTTTCTGCAATGGGTGCAGGTGGTGAGCTTTGTATGGTGGATGATGTCGCTCGGCTTCAGGATGGACCAACTTTCGTCCAGCGCGCCTTTGGCCGTAACACTTAGCTGCATAGGCCTGGTGGCTATGGGCATTTTTGTGCGGGTATGCTTAAAGCCTCTTGGCATGCCCTCTGTAGAATACCTGCAAAGCGAGGCGCTTAAGATAAATGAGAAAAAACTGCTGCTGCTGTATGTGATCTCTACTGCATTTTTTACTTCGATAGGCTTCATCTTCGGTTTCACAAGCGGGTTTGCGCAGATCCTTACGAGCGTGGCCGACCTCAAATGGTTATTTCTTTTGTGGTATGGATATGTTGTGTGGATCAAAAGAAAGAACCGCATCTATTTGCTCTACATCGTGATATATGAGTTTGCGGCAGGCTTCTACTCTTACTTCTCTTCTTTTAAAGAAGTGCTTTTCTTTACCATCATACTGCTGCTTACGTACGTGGTACGTGTTAAGGGTAAGCAGATGCTCGGGCTATTGACGATCTGCGCCGTTTTTATATGGCTGTTCCTTTCCTGGATCATCATCAAGGGAGACTACCGTAAATTCCTTAATCAGGGAACCAGCCAGCAAACAGTAAACGTTAGCCGTGAAGAAGCATATACCAAAGTGTTTGAACAGGTTGGCAACCTGTCTGCCGAAAATTACCGGCTGAGTATGAACAGCGGTCTGTACCGGCTGCAATATGTGTATCACTTATCACTGGCCATGGATAGGGTGCCCGAAGTTATTCCCTACCAGAATGGCAAAGTATGGGAGAACAATATTTCATTCGTGCTTACGCCGCGCCTGTTCTTTCCTGACAAACCTATTTACGATGCATCGCTTAAAGCAAGCAGGTTTACCGGTAAACAGTTTGCGGGCCAGAAGCAGGGAGCTTCTTTCAGCCTTGGTTATTTTGCCGATGCCTATGTTGATTTTGGTCCGATATGGATGTTGCTGCCCATTATTTTAATTGCGATCATGGTGGGACTGATCTACAGAACGTTCTATAACATGTTACAGATAAATATTTTCCTGAGGTACGCCATCATCAACGTAGTGCTGTATGTATTCATTTCATTTGAATCCGACGGGCTTTTCCTGTTCGGGCGTTTGTTCATAGGCGCACTAACCTTTTATATACTGGCAAGGACTGTGTTTCCTGCTATTCAGCGTTGGGTGTATAAGTAAGGCACAAGGCACACGGAACAAGGCACAAGAGGGTCGCTCCTTGTCTTGCTTCTTGTTCCTTGTAC
>JBAVMD010000503.1:0-6961 GCA_049689695.1 Chitinophagaceae bacterium
ATCTAATGAAGCGGATAGAGCCTTTCTTTTATCATATGACGACACATCTTCTACTTGTGTTAGCAAAACTTGTAACAATTCCGAATGAACATATTGTTTCGCAATTTTCAAATCAAAAAGCTTATAAAGCTCACTTTGTAAATCAGAAATTCCTTGGCTTATTTGACCGCTTACCTGATAGGCATAATACCAGATCAATTGCCAACTCGTAATACGCACATTCAATAGTTGCAAAAGGCTTTGTTTTAATGCACAACGCTTTCCTGCAATTTGATATATCCGCATGTCGTCGATTTTTGTCGCAGCAACAACAAATGCCTCATCACTTATATGTGGCAGCATTAGGCTGATGTGCTCTTCCAAGTTTGCAGAGCCGTCAAATTTTAGCTGAGCGCTAATAGCCTGTTCCGGCTCGAAAAGTTGAGCCACGATGATCGCGTGTAAACTCAACCACTTCTTGTCAACGCATACAGTCATTAACGCCTGAAGGACTGGCGCGTTGATATCCTTTGGGGACGCCTTTACAAGAAATCGTTCGGTTTCAAGCGCAAGCCATTTAGTGGTTTGATCGATAAGTGTTGAGTCTTCAATCCATACTTTCCAAATCCACTTTGCGCTCTCCTCATCGATGGACTGAAACAGCGTTTGAAAACGATCAAGAACAATCTCATTCCACCAATTCTGTGCATCACCAAAAAAGCTTTCCTTTAATAGTCCAACTTGTGCTGATACTTGCCCGTCTTCATTTGGATTGATATATTTACTACTCCATTGCTGGCTAACAGTAATCACTTGCTCAAGTCCTTTCTCAAATGCGGAAAAAGACATGTTACGCAATAGCTTGAATCCGCTATCATCTGTTTCAAGTATTTTTTTTAGAAAAAAGGTTAAAAGGCGAATCTTTGTTTCTTTACCTGTTTGAGAATGTGGAACCCATTTGTTTACACCGATAAAACATCTTTTTAGAAAAACCAATTCGCTCTGCTGGCTCGCCGCACTAACTAATTGGTACAATTTTTCAATGCCCGGAATTTGGTGAAGGTGTTTATACAAAATTGCATGTTCTTGTATAAACTGTTGCAATTTGAAAGAATCTTCTAACTCGGGATTTTCAATCAACATAAAAGCTTTACTTTTTTCAACATCTTGCCTTTGCCGGATGATAGAAAAGTTCGTCCATCGTTGTTCCAATTCATGAGGTGTATGAACGATAGTATAGGACTGGTCTAAAACTTCACTTGGACGACCGCTAATTGTAAAAGAAAAAGTTTCTCGAAGAATTGTGGATAAACGTGGCCACAAATAACAAACGACATCCTCAAATCCTTCGTAGCCGGGATACACAATTGTTTGCTTGTTCTTTAGAAGGCAATCTAATATCGTGTCGAACATCGGCGGCTTTGGGACAAATGAATTAGTTTCTTCGATTTCGGCAACCCCAAGTATAACCTTTTCTTTTATCGATGATGAGACAAACAACCTCAATAACCCTTTTAGATTATTAAGATTGCTGAGAGATTCTAATGGAAGAATTAAACAATGACTAAACACCATTCCTGGTCTTTTGGCTAGCATGTCGGGAAATGTACGAGTAAAAATATAGTGGCCTTCCATAAAGGTTCCGCTTAGAAATGGATATGATACTTGAATGGAATTGGGCGCGTCTGTAGTCAATTTTAGCTTCCCTATAAGCTGAGAACTGTCAATTGATGTTGCTAACAAATTATGGCTTCCATTGTCATCCCCAAAATAAGCTTGATGAATTATCATGCTTCTGTTGAATTTAAAACTTGGGTGATGTCGATTTCTTGTTGACCATTTTCTAAAATTAAGTATCCGAATTTCTCTGGCCCTTCTAATGCATAATCCGGATCAGGCGTTGTTCCACTTAGATCTTTTCCCAATGAAGAAAGCCCCATAATATGCAAATTTTCTGTACGCCAATTGCTTTGGACGAAATTAAAAAACATAGGCATCTTTTCTTCTAAAGCTTTTCTAGGCAAATGCCCTAAACTAAAGTTTAGTTTGTCCCAACAAGACAAGAGAATAGTAAGTGTTGGTTTTTTGCTTGCACTTAAAGAAGCTCCTTTAACACTAAGAAACATCTGTAGTAACTCTATATAAAAAGCGGAGGAATTTTCTGGCAAATCGGTAATATTTACTATTCTATCAGCAACTTCTGTTTCCTCCTTAATCTGTTTATAAAACCGTGTCGTGACATCCGCGACATCTTCTACCATGTCAAGTCGTACGAACAAAAACCAATGTTCGCTATCACGAATTCCTTTCGCCCATTTTTTATTGATTTCACGATGCTCTAATAATACGCGCAACTGTTCTCCACCGTATTCCGGATATACCAAGTCCAAATTTCTTCCACTGGGCGAAAGAACCGGCAGAATAATCGTCTCGTGAAGTTTAGTATCGGTATGTCTTCCTTCTAAACCCTGATTTAGGTTCTGCAAAATGTTTTCAAATAAGCCTAAGTCACCCGGTGTAGACCCCAGTTTGTAATGAAATGTGTTGGTTTTCAACCGGCCATAAAGTTGACCGCCAAAATGTGTTTTCCCCATTCTTGACATCCCAATAATTAGTATATTCCCTTGGCTATTCATCATTAACGAATTAAAAAGAAAAAATCCTCTTCACTCTTTATTTGGATAGGCCGCAACTCATTATTTTGGTCTTGTTTAGCGTTTAGTAATGCAAAGGTTAGGTCAAGAATATTGTCGATATCTTGCTCGGACTTTCGATTGATAACTGCTACGTTATAAGTTTGGACGTTTGTTATCAAATTTTTGATACTCGTTGTAATACGGCTCTTCACAATTTCATTTAATACTACATCTGCTTTTGTCCACACTACAATAGTAGGACGGTTGCGATGAGTATTTTTCATTCGCTCCACAATTTGCATCAATTCGTGCCTTGCAATTCCTACATTCTGCTCAAATGCTTTCGAATCCGCAACAATTAAAAAGGCATCTGCTTGTTCATCAATCCAACGAGCGCCAGTACTTGCCTCAGCGTCAGCTGCTTTGGCCCAATAATGAAACCATTCGCCTGGCGCATCAGTAAATAATACGTCTTGATAACGACCGTAGGAGTCTTTTAGTAATAGGTGCAGTAAACCAGGAACCCTCGTCATGTTTGCACTTGTATGAGGAGGAAAGGAAACTTTTTTATTTCCGTCAAGAGAAAGGAAATGCGCAATTTTCTCCCATCCTAAAAGCGTATAGGAACCTGCGAACTGATAATGTCCAATTCGCTTCCCATGGCGTAGTGACAAGAATAATGTTGCTAAAAGAGTTGTCTTACCTGAGTTAGGAGGTCCAACCAATCCAATAATAAACGGTTGTTTTACAGCGGATATCCATTGAAGATCTAAGCTTCCCATTGCACTGCCCGACCAAGGAACACCGGTTTCTTTTTCTCCCGCAATTAGCAAGGTTGCATCTATAACAGCTTGCGGCGAGTCGGCGACATAGTTTCTGCATTTTCTGTAATCTGTTTCACCACATAAACATTGGGGACTTTCCGATAGCCAGTCCTCCTGACATTCGCGGTATGTACAATTTACATTCATCGTTATTTTGTTAACTGTTTTGCAGCCAATGCATGAAGCAACCATACGCTGATGTCTTCATAAGTAAGCATTTTGTCACATGTCACACCTAACGCTGCCGACGCCTCTACACCCACATTAACCTTTGTATAGATAATTTTTTCTATGAAAGAATCCAAGTCAGTACGTCCCTCTGCAAGTACCCGCTGTTTATAATAATGTTTCAAAAAATATTTGTGTGTACCGCTAGCTAATTCTTCGAAAAAATCACCTAATTGAACATCATTTCCGCTATATCCATGAATTTGGCCATACGCCTCTCGCAAAATGTAATCAACGCTGACGGGAAATACTGTGGGCAGTAAGTCAAACAAATCAAATGCCATTGCGATTGCATTCTCAAATTTTGACATATGCCGATAAGAGGTATGCAGTTTTCTTGAATACAAAGTCTCTTTCCACCAAAGTAGTTGACTCCGACGTTCCACAGCTAAAGAGCTTTGTATAGCGGCTTGCAATGCCTTTTCGATATTATTACCTACAACATTTAAATACTCGCCGACATTTTTTTGAATACTTGCGGTGTGTTTATCAATTGTTTCGCTTTGTTGATGGAAAGCTGTATCTATAACAGTAGCGATTCCTTTTGCAGCTTTCGGTGCAAATTGATATGACCAATTCTGAGCGGCGTTTGGCCAATGCGGGTTGGGATCTGGCCGAGCCTGGCCATCTGCGCCGGATGGGCCGCTTGCTCCAATCAGGTATTCTTCTAGCTGTTTGACTTCCGTCTTGACCGCCGCTTTCGAAAGTTTAAGATTAAATGAGGCAATTGATACAGGGGTTTTCTGATCACCAACCGTCCACTGTTTCAAGGCCTCGAATTCAGCCGTGTCCCCAATCCAATGTAAAAAATCCTTTAGGATAATTGCCTCTTTATGGGGTATATTTAAATAACGATAAACATCGCTATTAGTAAACCATATAACTGCTGCGTATTTAGCATTCTTGTGAATTAGAATTTCGATGGCTTGCAGCACGACAGCCCGGTAAAGCACCACCGGCATTTCTGTAAATTGCGACCGCACCATCTGCCAATTCGCGCTGATCTTCGTTTCTATTTCCTGCAAAACGGGTTCTTCTTCGGTAATCTGGTTATCAATAGCGACCAGTGAAAAGGGAATAATCTTGTTGGGATTATCTACTAGCATGTCGGCTATATCTTCAGAAGACTGCTTTAATTTGTTATAGATGTCGTCGTTACCACCCAAATTTGGCAATAAGCCTTTTTTCTGGTAAGCGTCAAATATAGAATGTGTTTCCATTATGTAAATATTTTCAACTTTTATCAGTAATTATTTATTTCCACTGTTGAATAAATACTTTTAGTCGTTCTACAAAATCACTCAAATCGATTCCTCTTACACCAGCACTGAACTCGTTTTTCAAACGGTTGTATTGAAATGGTCGATCTATTAAAAATTGATCAAGTTGCTGAAAAACTTCAACGAACTTCCCTTCATCAATCAAGCTAAAAATATCTTCTTTAGAGTTTGTTCTCTGCACTTTTTTATTAGTATTGCTATCTCCTTTACTCAAAGCAGCATCATAAGCACAAACGATAAAATCTTCTGAACTTAAATTTTCGATGCGTTTGAACATAGGGTGCTGCTCGCATTGTAAATTTATAGCACGCTGTGCGACATTTGATGGAACAAAGCGGATTAAATCGATTAATCGTACCCAGCCATCTTTTTCAATGTTTTGCTCCCCATTAAGACACTCCAAAAGCACTTGAGTAAACAATCCGTTGGAACCAAGATCCAGCGATTTTTCATGTGCTTCACATGATGTTAATATTACCCGTCCACTCCCTTTATGTATGTCACTATTTACATTTTTTTCTTTCGGAATTTGATCAAATGCGTAATCCAGTTTTTGCACTAGGTCGTTTAGGAAATGGTTTGAAATATCTACATTTTTTTCTGTTGGGATACCCTCGGAGTGACAACAATCTAACATTACCAAACACTTTTTTGCTCGTATTGCGGCAATCTTTTCCGCAAATACACGCGCTTGCAAAAAATTCCCTTTAACATAGTCGTAAGGCGCCAAAAAATAATTCGCATCCCTCTTTACACCGTGACCAGAGTAATAAATTAGTACATTAGCTTGCGGATCCAAAGCCGTTTTTGCTGCCAGCGCTTCCAAGCTTTTCACTATTCCATCGCATGTAGCCTCTTTTTCCTGTAATACAATAATATTATTAGGTTGGTAAGCAGCCTTGTCCGGATTAGTAAAATGCCCGTAAAGCGCTTGTATATCATTAAGTGTTCCTCTTAATGGCGAGCCGCCATTCCAATATGCAATGCCGATTAAAAGCGCATATCCATGTTTAAAAGATGATAATTGATCTTTCATTAATTGTTTCGTTAATTAAAAAATTGTGCGATAATCGACGATGTAACCCAATATGCAAACGTATTATGGAATTGCAACGAACGATATCCGGTAATCCACGTTGTAGGAAATCTCAGAGGATTAGCCGTTAGAAATGATCAAATTTAAACAATCATTATTATATAAAATTCAGGAAAACCACCCTTGTGTAAGGGTACTATGTGTATATATTATCGAGGTCAATCTTATGGTTGTATTTGAATGCCTAATTACGCACGAGTGGTTTTGACAACTGATCTACTTATTCGCAATACCGATACTAAATCTTGAATAGTGAACATAAAAAAAAGCGGCTTAATGCCGCTCTTGTGATCCCGCTGAGACTCGAACCCAGGACCCATACATTAAAAGTATATTACTCTTCGAACTGCGAACGGACTCATTCGTCTCGGCGAAGTGTTCGCGTAGGTGGATTTCACTCGCCAAAGCGCTATGCTTTTAAAATTCTATGCGATTAACCGAGTAGGCAAGTAGTTTCAATATCGGGAACTTCATTAATCCTTCTCGCATACACCTTCATCCTCCCTTTTCTCTATCACTAACTCAAACGAACCATCTTCTAAAGAATTCAGGTCATCAAGATGTACATGATGACCCGAAGGCACTCCATCCTGAGCCAGGTTTATTAATCCTGCTTTATTCGCTTTGATAAGAATTTGTTTGCTTTCAACGGTAGCATATATTTCAAATCCATCTTCCCATTTATAATTTATTCCTGAATCAGGGCTGTAATCGAGTATGTCTAACATATATCTCATTCTTGCAAATTTGCATAAAATTCTTGTCGCGTTTTACTCAGGTATTTTGTAAAGTGATCCAGGACATAGATTTCGTGCTTACGATTTCCAGTATAAAAAAAATACGTGTTTAAACGGTTTTTTATTCAATAAGATTTTTTATTGGATGAGATTTGCAGATTTTCAAGGATAAAGATGTACC
>JBAVMD010000504.1:0-7148 GCA_049689695.1 Chitinophagaceae bacterium
CGACACAAGGATTTTCAGTCCTTTGCTCTACCAACTGAGCTACCGCACCTTCGTAACTCCGGCGCGCGACGCGCACCTTCCATTGACTTTCGCCAAACCACCTCTTTTCAGAAGTGGGGCAGCAAAAATAGGGGTTTGCCGTAAAATTGCCAATTTCCCAATCGCCAATTTCAAAAAGTCTTAAGCCTTGATCCTGAGCGTAGCCGAAGGGCTAATTCCCATACACACTCAAAAACTTTATCCTCATTATCTTCAACTGCTCCCACGTAAACCCTCCATCACTCAACTCCTGCTGGGCTACTTGTAATGAAGAGGTCTCACATCCCTTAAAGTATTCAATAATATCCTCCTGCTCATATTCGTCAAGCATTTCGGATATCGCATAATCAAGGTTCAGTTTAGTACCGCTACCGGCGATGGTTTCCATCTCCTCCAGCAACACATCCAGCCTCATATCCTTGTTCTTGGCAATCATTTCCAGCGGTATCTTCTTATCGATCTGCTGAATGATGTATACTTTATTGCCGCTCTTATTTACCACGCTCTTCATCACAAAATCATCAGGCCTCTCGATATTATTCTCCTCCACATACTTCGCTATCATATCAATGAACGGCTTGCCGTACCTCAACGCCTTGCCCTTGCTCACCCCCTGGCATTTCTCCAGCTCCTGCATATTAGTTGGGTACATCGTTGCCATATCCTGCAGAGAATTCTCAAGGAATACCACAAACGGCGGCAACCCTTTCTTCTTAGCTTCTTTCTGGCGCAATTCCTTCAACATCTCGAACAGCTTATCGTCTGTTGCGCTGCCTGCAGCTCCGCTTTCAGGGCCTTCTTCATCATCAGCATTCGCTTCTTCAAACAAATTGTTCAGCACTATCTTGAACGAGCGTGGCTTCTTCAAAAAGTCCTCGCCCTTTTTAGTGATCTTCAGCACTCCGTAATCTTCAATATCCTTGCTCAGCAGGTCTTCCAGCAGCAATTGCCTGATCAGGGAGTTCCAATAATGTTCCGGCTCGTCTTTGCCTATGCCAAACACTTCAAGCCCTTCATGCCTGTACATGTGTATTTGCGGCGTAAGCCTGCCTATCACAATGTTCACGGTATAATCTGTTGCAAAACGCTCGTCTAAAGCCCTGATGCTCTTGAGCACCTTCACCACATTTTCTTTAGCTTCTACCTGCTCTTTGGGGTTACGGCAGTTATCGCAGTTACCGCAATTCTTATCAGTATATTCTTCGCCAAAATAGCTCATCAACACTTTGCGCCTGCATACGCCGCTTTCTGCAAATGCAACGGTCTCGTTGATCAGTTGCGCACCCACTTCGCGTTCGCTTAGTGGCTTGTCGCGCATCAGGTGTTCCAGCTTGGCAACGTCTTTATGAGAATAGTAAAGCACACATTTTCCTTCCAGGCCATCGCGGCCTGCGCGACCAGTCTCCTGGTAATAATTTTCTATCGACTTGGGGATGTTGTAATGTATCACAAAGCGGATGTCTGGCTTATCAATGCCCATTCCAAACGCAATGGTAGCCACTATCACCTGCACATCTTCGTTCAAAAACAGGTCCTGCCGTTCTGAGCGCAGCTTACTGTCGAGCCCCGCGTGATAAGCAACGGCTTTAATGCCATTGGCCATCAGCACATCGGCCAGTTCTTCTGTGGTTTTCCTGTTGAGTGTATATATAATGCCGCTCTTGTTCTTGTTCAAAACAATAAAGCGCACCATATCTTCTATGGTCTGCTTTGTTTTGATCTTTGGCCTGATCTCGTAGTACAGGTTAGGCCTGTTGAAAGAAGATATAAATATCTCCGGCTCACGCAACACCAGGTTCTTAATAATATCGCTCTGCACCTTGGGAGTAGCCGTGGCCGTCAATGCTATTACGGGAATATCCGGGTTTATCTGCGTCATCATTTCGCGCAGCCTTCTGTATTCCGGCCTGAAATCGTGACCCCATTCAGAAATACAATGCGCTTCGTCCACCGCAAAAAAAGAAAGTTTCAGGTCGCTGAAAAACTCCAGGTTCTCCTGCTTTGTAAGCGTTTCCGGGGCTACGTACAACATCTTTGTTTTACCTGTAAGCAGGTCGTCGTGCACTTCACGGATCTCTTTCTTGGTAAGGGTTGAGTTCAGGAAGTGGGCCACCTCGTCTTTACTGCTGTAGCTTCTCACCAGGTCAACCTGGTTTTTCATTAAGGCAATAAGTGGTGAAACTATTATAGCAACGCCTTCGCTCATCATGGCGGGCAGTTGGTAGCATAAGCTTTTGCCACCGCCCGTGGGCATGATCACGAATGTATCTTTACCAGCGAGAACAGATTGTATGATAGATTCCTGGGGACCTTTAAATCCATCGAAGCCGAAGGCTTCGTGAAGGTGCCTTGCCAGATCGCTTTTTGGAGACCCGTTTTGGGGCGCGATGCTTACGTTGGTCTTTACTCTTTTGGATGCAGGTTTGATACCTGTTTTTGGTTTTGCGGTTGATGCCATCTTCAATATTTTTCTTACACACAGTGATTAAACAATCATTGCAGAGATTACCTACATACGGGGGACTTCCGGCTATTATCCGGTTGGGGTCAGCTAGCTGGCAAGCGAAATAATCAGAAGCCCTTCCAGTTTTTTGAAGGTAGGCGAAGTTAAATAAAAAGCCCTCCCCATTAAAGGGTAGTTTGTTAAAAAAATTGCAAGGGCCCCTACGGGAAAACCCTAATTTTGCCCCTCGCATGACACCCCAGACCATCCAATCCATAGGGCAACGCACCGTTCAATCCGAAGCTGATGCCATTGCGCAGCTCCATTCATTCATCAATGAAGATTTCGCAAGGGCTGTTCAGTCCATCAGGGATTGCAAGGGCCGGGTAGTGATCAGCGGCATCGGCAAAAGCGCCATCATTGCCCAAAAAATAGTAGCCACGCTCAACTCAACCGGTACGCCCAGTGTATTTATGCACGCGGCCGATGCCATTCATGGCGATCTGGGCATGGTGCAGCAGGAAGATGTGGTGATGGTGATCAGCAAGAGCGGTGAAAGCCCGGAGATCAGGGTGTTGCTACCCCTCATCAGAAATTTTGGTAATGTGTTGATTGCCATGGCCGGGAACGAACATTCTTACCTGGTGAAGCAGGCGGACATTTTTTTAAATACCACTGTTTCGCAGGAAGCCTGCCCTAACAACCTGGCCCCTACCAGCAGCACTACTGCCCAACTGGTTATGGGCGATGCCATTGCGGTGGTTTTGATGGAAATGAAAGGATTCGGATCCGATGATTTCGCAAAGTTCCATCCGGGCGGCGCACTGGGCAAGAAGTTGTACCTCAGGGTATCTGACCTTTATGTTCATAACCAGTCGCCCAGGGTATCGCCGGAAGCTTCGCTGAAAGAAGTGATCGTGGAGATATCTGCCAATCGCCTCGGCGCAACGGCAGTGGTGGATGAAGATGACCAGGTGCTCGGCATTATAACCGATGGCGACCTCAGGCGGATGCTGGGAAAGGACACTGGAATGGAAAATTGCAAAGCGCGGGAAATCATGACCGAGAACGCAAAATCCATCCAGGCAGATGAGCTGGCGGTAGAAGCGCTGGACCTGATGCGGAAATCGGATATTTCACAATTATTGGTGACAAGCAGGAATAAATATCTTGGAATTATACATTTGCACGACCTTATCCGAGAAGGACTCATTTAGCTGAATGTTGTTTACGTAACCATCCACTGAACTTATTCAACAAATCAGCCCGTTAACCGGAAAATATGAAGAATCACAATTATGTAGCGATCATGGCAGGCGGCATCGGCAGCCGTTTCTGGCCAATGAGCAGACAGAATTATCCCAAGCAGTTCCTGGATATTTTACATACCGGGAAGACCATGATACAATGGACGTACGAGCGGTTTGCAGGCATGGTGCCGCCCGAGAACATTCTTGTTGTTACTACTAAAGAGTATGAGCACATCGTTCAGGAGCAATTGCCTCAACTGCCCGCGGAGAATATTCTTTCAGAGCCCGCAAGAAAAAATACAGCTCCCTGCATAGCGTATGTGTCGTTCAAGATATTTCAAAAAGATCCAAAGGCTTCGCTGATAGTAGCGCCGGCCGATCACCTGATCATGGACCAGCCTGAGTTTGTGCGGGTCTGCCACCAGGCGCTCGATTTCGTGAACCACATCAATGCGTTCATCACACTGGGCATGAAACCTACTTACCCCAATACGGGTTACGGGTACATACAGTACGAGCAAATGGAAGTAGCGCCCAATGTAAACAAGGTGAAGACCTTTACCGAAAAGCCTAACCTTGAGCTGGCGCGCACTTTTCTCACCAGCGGAGAGTTCCTGTGGAATGCAGGTATTTTCATCTGGCAGGTGAAGAACATCATTACCGCTTTTGAAAAATTTTTGCCGGAAATGTACGAAGTATTCGATGCGGAACGCGATCAGTTTAATACTCCTGCAGAACACCAGGCCATTGAAAGGATATACCCGCAGTGCATCAGCATTTCTATCGACTTTGGCATTATGGAAAAAGCGGAGAATGTTTATGTGATCCCTTCTTCTTTTGGCTGGAGCGATCTTGGCACATGGAACAGCGCCTATGAAAATTCGGAAAAAGATTACCAGGGCAATGCGGTGGCAGGTGATAATGTGATCCTCATAGATAATAAAGACTGCATCATACATGCTCCCGATAACAAGTTGCTGCTGCTGCAGGGACTGCACGACTTCATTGTTGTAGATACGCAAGACGTTCTCCTCGTATGCAAAAAAGAAAAAGAACAGGAGATCAAGGATTATGTTGCGGAGGTGAAGAGGAAGAAGGGGGAAAAGTATCTTTAATTAGCAAATTCGAAAATGGCGCAATGGCTCAATTAGCGGTGTCTCATTTGCTAATTGAGCCATTTTCAAATTTGCTAATCGCTTACCGGCTAAGTAATCCACACGCCTGCACATCTTGTTACTTACACCTATATTCGTTTTCCTAATTTGCAGGCATGGCTCCGCTGAACAGCATTCTTTTCCTGGATATTGAAACTGCACCGCAATACGATTCATTTGAATCTATGCCGGATGCATGGAAAGAGCTGTGGGCATCTAAAGCGGAGAGTCTCACCCGCTACCAGGCCGATGGCACACCCGAAAGCCTGTATAACCGCGCAGGAATTTATGCTGAATTTGGTCGCATCATCTGCATCAGTTGCGGCATCATCCAGGGCAGGGGAGAAGAGAAGCGGCTGGTGATGAAATCTTTTTTCTGCGAAGAAGAAAAAGAATTGCTGGAGCAATTCTGCAACATGCTGTGTAAATGGACGGCAGAAAACAACAAATATCTCTGCGCCCACAACGGAAAAGAATTCGATTTTCCTTATCTCTGCCGCCGCATGACCATCCTGGGCATGAAGCTCCCTACCTGCCTGAACATTGCAGGCCGTCGTCCCTGGGAAGTACCTTTCCTGGATACGATGGAGCTTTGGAAATTCGGCGATTATAAAAGCTACACTTCATTGAACCTGCTGGCAAATGTGCTGGGCATTCCAAGTCCAAAAGACGATATGGATGGCAGCATGGTGGGTGATATCTACTGGTCTGCCAAAACCCAGGAACAGAAGGAAAAATGCCTGGAGCGCATCGCCACTTATTGCCAGAAAGACGTAGTTACCGTTGCCCAGGTATACCTGCGCCTGCAGGGAGAAGAGCTGGTTAGCCAGAAAAATATTGAATACAAAAGGTATGGATCGCATCAACTATTCGTCCGGAGCTAAATGGGAAGACATTGTTGGTTACAGCCGTGCGGTACGCATGGGCAATATCATTGAGGTAACCGGCACGGTAGCTGTTGACGAGAACAATAAACCTGTGGGCGTGGGCAACGCTTACGAACAAACTAAGTTCATCATTACCAAGATAGAAGCTATTCTTAAGCGGGCCGGCGCCAGCCTGGAGCATGTTATCCGCACAAGGATGTTCGTTACCGATATTTCCCGCTGGGAAGAATATGGCAAAGCCCATGGCGAATTCTTCGCAAAGATCCGGCCTTGTACTACTATGGTAGAAGTAAGTAAACTCATCGCTCCCGAGTATATGATTGAGATTGAGGCTACGGCGATTTTGCAGTGAGGAAATGCGGAACGCGGATCATCAGGATCTGTTAGGGTTTATTAAGATCAGTTGTTGATTTTGCTAAATCATTCCGGATAGCTAAGAACAGATCATAACAAATCCTAACAGATCCTGATAACCCGCGTTCTCTCTTCCCAATAAAACAAATTTGCTACTCCCGCCCATGTTTGTACCTTAACACAAACAATTTTCTTTTTATGAAACGGTTAACCAACACTCTCTGCATGGCAATGCTTATCACTGCCATTGCGTGTAACGACTCTGCAAAAACCGATGATTCAATCGGTTCAAAATCCGACAGTAGCGCTAACAGCACCGCCGCCGTCACTGACGAAACACCCACACTAAAAGACACTGCCGCCATCAATAAAGCATGGATGGCCTATGCAACACCCGGCGAAATGCACGCCATGTTTGCAAAGGACAACGGCACCTGGGAAACAGAAGTTACCAATTGGATGACACCTGATGCTCCGCCTATGAAAAGTAAAGGAACAGCTACCAATAAAATGATCCTCGACGGTCATTACCAGCAATCCACTTTCAAAGGCGATATGGGCGGCATGCCTTTCGAAGGTATGAGCACCGTTGGTTATGACAATTCCAAGAAGAAGGTTGTAAGCACCTGGGTTGATAATATGGGAACAGGAATTATGTACATGGAGGGCGATTACGATGCAGCTTCTAAAACAACCAATTTTACAGGTACCTGCGTAGATATCAGGAACGGAAAAGAATGTAAGATGAGAGAAACATTCAAGATTGTTGATGAGAACACGCAGATGATGGAAATGTACATGACCTATCCTGGAGGAAAGGAGTATAAGAATATGGAGATAATGTTTAAGAGGAAGAAATAAGTTTAAAGTTTCGGGTTTCGGGTTTAAGGTTCTTTTCGCAAGAGTTGCCAGCTACAATTCAGCAACTTACTGAGAAGAACCATAAACCCGAAACTTTTAAACCCGAAACCTCATCGCCATGCCCCAATCACCGCTCCCATCAACGCCAGTGCTACCAGGC
>JBAVMD010000505.1:0-3759 GCA_049689695.1 Chitinophagaceae bacterium
ATCCTGTACTTCATCCACAAGCCTGTGATAACGTTCTTCCGATCTTCGCTGGTCTTCCAGCTGCCTTACATATTCTTCCCGCCGCAGCTCAGCCTCTTTTCTTTCCGTTAGGTCCCGGGTAAGTTTCAAAAAACCGATGACGTTCCCGTTATCGTCATGAAGCGCGGTAATAACAATATTGCCCCAGAAAACGCTTCTGTCTTTTTTCTGCCGCCACCCCTCATGCAGCGCCCTGCCATTTAACCTGGCTTCTTCGAGTAAAGAATCCGGCAATTGCCTGGCCCGGTCTTCTGCGGTATAAAAAGTGCTGAAGTGCTTGCCAATGATTTCGTCAGGCTCGTATCCCTTTATTTTACGGGCGCCCTTGTTCCAGTTTTGTATGATGCCTTCGGTACTTAGCAAAATAATAGCGTAATCCTCGATCTCGTCGATCATGCGGTAATAGCGCTCTTCATTCTGCCAGGGGGTATTGTTCTTGATCTCGGGATTCAGCATTACATAGTTTTCTTGTAATCTTAGCCGGTTGTTTAATAAAAAAGCCGAGAGGAAGGCGGGGTTTAAAACAATCTCAGTCGCAAGTTAATGAATGGTTAACGAAAAAATAATTTTTCCCGGCTGTTTATTAAAACAAGAACAATGCAGAAAACATTGAAATATCGGGATTTAACAAAGCGTCATTCTTTTTCATGGGCTTTTACATAGCCCAGGCTGCGGCCATCTGCCGTTACAATGCTTCCTTTCCGGCTTACAAACAACAGGTTGTTACCCGCTTTCAGCGCATAAGGATAGCTGGAGCTATTGGTAGTGAGCAGTTTGCCAAATACCGCCAGTTTATTGCCGGCCAGCTTTACCAGGTGGTTTCTGACCGTAACATGATACCGGTTGTCCGGATCGGCTTTGAAATGCACATCATAGGCAATGTATTGTTCATCCAGCACAGTTGATTCATCTGTAACCGGGGATGGAGCCGGGCTTCGTTCTATGCGTGGACTTCTTTGTATGCCTTTTGCCAACAACTGATCATCTGCTTTTTCCCATCCATTGGCAATGGCCTCAAGCCTGTCTTGCCGCGCGGGATGTGTGGAAGAAGCGCGCCTGCCTGACCCGATCCGCATTGCAAGTTGTGCGTCTTCAAGGCTGGCTCCCATCCTGCGCAGGGCAAAGCCCGCAAATTCATCGGCTTCCAGCTCAATGGCCGGGTTGCTTTGCGTTGGGGTAATGGTATGGCCTTTCAGGTGATGACCTATCTCGTGTGCGAGAATGGAGATCGGAACCCAACGGTTACTGCCAGTAGCCTTGTAGATAGAATAAATAAATGCCGGATTATACAGAATATAGCGTTTGCCTTTTAAAGTGGCAGCGGCCGCATTGGGTATTCTCGCTTCTCTTACTTCGAAGCTTGCTTTCACATCCATTACATCCAGGATTTCCTGCACCACAGCTTTTGTTTCAGCTACAGATGCAAAGCCATCCTCCGGATCCCCGGGAACAATGTTTACAAAAGAAATAATTGATTTGTTATTTACTGCGGCCGAAGCCCCTATGGTAAGAAAGAAGGAAACTATGAGTACGGCCCACTTTGACATGCTCTTCATTAATATGCTTTTTTAGATAACATATTGACGAAGAAAGGGGCGGAAGTATTGCTTAATGAAATGATAATTCTTCGAATAAGGAACAAGGTACAATGTAGAAGTAACAAGATACAAGGAACAAGGTACAAGCCGCGGGCGTTGAGCTGCGAGCAGGAAACCAATAATGAATGATCAATAATCAATAATTAATAATGTAATAACACTTCTACCTTGAATAGATCTTTTTTTCTACCCTGATGGAATTATGCTGATGGTAAACGACGCAATCGTTCTGCATTGCATGGTTGCTGATGAGGGAACTGATGCGGTTCTTCAGCTTCTTATCATTGCTGGCGAACGCATCGTCAAAGGAATATTCGTAGCGGTAAACGCGGTCGTTTGAATGATTCTTAAAGGAGCAAAGACTGCTAAGGTCCGCATAGCCGAGATACATTTTCATAAGCTCGGTAAGGGCAAGGTTGATCTGTTCGTTGATCATAATAATTGGTTTCAAGATGAGGTAAAAAAATCATGCCGGTAATTTCATACCGTGTTGATTTATAAGCACGAGGTTTTCAGCGGATATGGATAGAGAGATAAGGTCAGGTTCCTCAAATTGAGGAGGAATTCTGTCCCCGGACTTTTGATCCGGGGAAGGTCCCGGGGTGTATGATCCGGGGTGCAGAACAATAGTAATAAAAAAGCCTTGCAGGTGCAAGGCTTTGGGTAAATAAGTTTGATGAAGGTTTTTAAGCTATAGTAATAGACTCATCAAGATACACATCCTGAATGGCCTGTAGCATGTCAACACCTTCTGCGAACGGGCGTTGGAAGGCTTTTCTTCCCAATATGAGACCCATACCGCCGGCCCTTTTATTAATAACCGCGGTCATGATGGCTTCCTGCAGATCGCTCGTTCCCTTGCTTTCGCCGCCTGAGTTGATCAGACCAACCCTGCCGCTGTAACAGTTTAGTATCTGGTAACGGCAAAGGTCTATCGGGTGGTCGCTGGTCAATTGCTCATATACCAGCTTATGTGTTTTACCATGCTTGGTAGCCAGGTAGCCGCCATTGTTGGTAGGTAATTTTTGTTTGATGATGTCTGCCTGCAATGTAACACCCAGGTGATTTGCCTGGCCGGTAAGATCGGCGGAGGTATGATAATCCACGCCATCTACCTTGAAGCTGTTATTGCGGGTATAGCACCAGAGAATGGTAGGCAGGCCGAGTTCATGCGCATATTCAAAAGCTTCAGCTACTTCTTTCAACTGGCGTGCGCTTTCGGCGGAGCCCCAGTAAATGGTAGCGCCCACAGCTGCAGCACCCATGTTCCATGCGCTTTTGATAGAACCGAACATGGTCTGGTCAAAGCGGTTGGGCATGCTCAGGAACTCATTGTGGTTGATCTTTACAATAAAGGGGATCTTATGAGCATATTTACGGCTCATGATGCCCAGTACTCCGTAAGTAGACGCAACGCCATTGCAACCACCTTCGATAGCCAGCTTTATGATATTCTCAGGATCAAAATAAATAGGATTGGGTGCGAAGGAAGCTCCGGCACTATGCTCAATACCCTGGTCAACAGGGAAAATGGATACATAACCTGTATTGCCAAGACGTCCATGGTTGAGCAGCGCCTGCAGGTTACGCAACACCTGGTTGCTGCGGTTGCTGTTGATCCAGCTCTCATCCACATGATTGGGAGAGGGCAGATGAATGTCGGCCTTATCGATGGTTTTGCACGTATGGTTCAGCAAAAATTCCGCACGGTCGCCCAATGCGCTCACGATATTTCCGGAAACGCCATTGCTGCCGGCAGTCTTTTGGTTTTTTGTTTGAGTTTGTGTAGCCATATTTTGAGATTGATAATGCGGCAAAGATAAGTTTATTGGGGAATAGGTCAAGGGGCATTAGCTACAAGCTGCGAGCTTTGAGCTACGAGCTTCGAGCGACGAGCAAGAACTTCCTGCTTATAGCTTAGAGCTTATAGCTTGGAGCGCTCGCAGCTCAAAGCTCGCAGCTTAACAGCTACCTTTACAAAAAACCCTCTCTTGGACCATACTCTCATAATAATCGGTGGCGGACCTATCGGACTGGCATGTGCGCTGGAAGCAAAAAAAGCCGGGCTCGATTATCTTATTCTCGAAAAAGGCTGCCTGGTGAATTCATTGTACAACTATCC